>CAIOIA010000070.1 GCA_903858295.1 uncultured Candidatus Peregrinibacteria bacterium
GAGTCCTCTCCTGTAATTCGGTTAAGAATAAGCCAATAATTCAAAGATCTTCAGCCAAAACACGCAAGAGCGGATTTTATCAGCATTTCCAGCAAAGTCAAGCTCACTTTAATTAAGCCCTTCATCAAGAGCAGAACGCTCCCACAATCCACCAAAATCAGCCAACATTTTGCCAGGCCCGTACACACTTCGCCCGCCCACCGCGATGGCTTACGCAAGCGGAAAAACGACACAAAAACCTTGTCCGGACAGAGAGTACTGAAGTGAAAGGCTTCTATAAGCCATACAAAAAATTACAAATAAGACGATTTGGAATTCCACACCAACCCCAAAAGAAAAGACCACGCACGTGCATGGCCTTTTCTTTTGGATAACAACAACTTCGTCTACATAAACATACCATAAGAGACTCATGAATTTCAAGAAAAATGACACAACAAAGCTGGCCAGTGGTGGACATAAGGGGGATCGAACCCCTAACAATCAACTTGACGAAGTTGCAGTTGACCCAGTCTATGCCCACATCTGAACCAGCATTGTCACCTTAATCTGACAAGATTAAACGAACATAAAATTTAGCTGAAATCCAAATTGTCCGTCCCGCCAGCTACTGAATACTTTTTCTGCAGCGTCGAAGTAAATTGAGCAGTATCCGAAACTGAAGCGTTAAGAATTTTGCCTTAAGCAAGGCGAAATTTAGCTGAAGTGAGGAGTATACTGCCAATTTACGCAGATTTGCAGAAAAAGTATTCAGTAGCTGGCGGGACAGTCGGAATGCACAAACCACTACAAAAAAGTGCTTATTCCCCTGTGCAAAAGCACACTTTTCATGCTATAATTCCAAGATAAAATAAAAATCACACTATGTCTTACGGAAACACGATGAATTCAGCCTCAGAAGATGCCGCACAGGGCGGAGCTCAGGAAGCGCTTCCACAAGCCGCGCCCGACCGTCGCGCCGAAGGGGGACAAGATGCCAAATCCGCCCGTCGCACCGAGGCCGGCCATGACAGAAACGCCCGCCACGCCTCAGTTCTGAAGAACATCGCCAAGGGAGACGCTGCCGCTCTCACTGAGGACATCGCATCAGTCGACGTCAATGATTTGATTACCCGCATAGAAGCATACGCAAATCACCCCGACACCATCAAGTCCCTCACGAAGCTCATGGAGCGAGTCGATCAGAGCTCCCCGATGCGCCGTTTCCGCGCATACTGGAACGGTCTCTCGCATGTCACCCAATGGGGCTTGATGCACGTCACCAAGGCTCTCTCAGGCAGCGGCCCTATACAGACCATGGTCAGATTTGGCTTCATCGATTACAAAGGTCACAAGGGTGAAGACGGCCAAATCATGGAGGAGAAAATCATTTCCATGGGCGGCTGGGAGAAATTTCTGGTCACATACGGAGTGAAATTCGGCAAATATGTATTCCCGGAACTCAAGGCCGTAGAGCCATTTGTCGGCCCATTGCTCAAGCTGGATAAGATCAGCGTCAAGACTTTGTCACATGTCCGCGTCTACCTCCGCTCTCTCCATCAGATTCAGGAAAATCCGGAAAACAATATCAGCGCCATCAGCGATACTGCCAGATCTCAGATGGATTCTTTCAGTCTGCTACCGACTTCTGATATCGCCACTCCCGTCAGCCACAGCCCACATCACGACAACACAGACGCATTCAGAAGCCCACGCCCAGGCAGCAAATCACCGCGCCAACTCAACTAAATCAAATGCAAGACACAAACACAAAAAATCAAGAACTCCTCACGCAGATAGAGAATTCTCCATCGGTAAAAATGCTTGTCCCGAGCTACCAGCAGGCCTTGCGCACACTGGCGGAAGAAGGAAGTCCCGCCGCCCGCCAGCTCAGCCGAATTCTCACACAGGAAAATCCTCATGATCTCCAGAGCCAATATTTCACAGAAGAAACTCTCGAAAATTTCGTCGCGCGAAGTCTCACGCTGACTGTCTCGCCTGAAGAATTGCGCCTGGAATTTGCACTCAAAGCAGAACGCCTGATCCGTGCATTTCTCTTCTTCGACAGTGAGCAGGTGGAGAGCCTGGTCAAGCCACTCGGGACACTCCCTCTGGAAGGCCTTCAGGCCATCATCGCACACATGCGCCAGGGCCACCGCAAACAAAGCGAATACCTGGATATTTTCACACAGAAAGATCCGAAATTCGCCATCAAATTCGAGCTGATCGCATCAGGCGCATACGACCATCACACAACTATCAAGAAGCCATAACCAAGCTTATGTCAGACCGTCACCCACATAATCTGCTCATGCACACACTCGCCACAGCGACAGCTTTCGGAGTGGCGGATAGTTCGCGCATCTCCGAGGCGAGGATGGTGTTCCGTGCAGACCCTGGTGCAGCACCGGAAGCTGCTCCAGCTGAGAAAACAGAAGCTCCCAAGCCCGCAATTGTGGACAAAGACGCTGAGAAATCAGGAGCAATAAGCAGAATGCAGGAAGCAATTCGTCAGAGAAATGAGGAAATCAAGCACACCGGTGTCCAGCTCGATCCAGCTACAGAAGAGCATTTGAAACAATATTTTCAAAGCTCCATCGATCGTTTCGACGAAGACCACGATGGCAAAATAAATAAAGATGAAGCCAAAAAATATTCGGATGCAATGGCTGATAAAGCCAAACAGCTTATCGATGAATACGCTCCGAAAGAACGCGTAAAGAAAACTAAAGAAAATGTAGATAAAGCTGCAGAAAAAGTGAAAGCTCCGGAGGCAGCTGGCCCACCAGAAGATATCAAAGCTATAGAAGGTACTCTAGACCTCGACAAATCTCACACAGCTTTCGGTTCACTGCAGAATCAGAACAATACATTCCAGCGCTCAGTCTCTGAGTCCATACAGGGTATACAGAAATTTCAGGCTGAGGTGGCTGAATTTGAGAAAGCCCAGGAAGGATGGAGCCTTTTTCCTCATCTTCTCCATACATCGGAAGGTGAAGCCAAGGAAAGTGAATTAAAACTCAAGCTTTCAGAACTAAAAGGCCGCTCAGAAACTCTCCTGACAAAATTCAAATCACAAAAAGACATACTTGATGCCAACGGTCTGAAGATCACCGCAGCCCTGGAAGCCGCTCGCCAGCAGACTATGAAAGAGCGAGATGATAAAATTGCGGCAATAAAGGAAACCGAAAAAACTCAAGACCAGCAAACCAAGGAAAAACAGAAGAAGTATGAAGACCTTCGAGTGACTCAGTCCATTCTGCTCGAGAGGCAGAAAAAACAAAAACTCGATAATACAGATGCCCAGGCTGAAGTAGAAGCCTTGAAAATAATTATGGAAGATCCGCATCTTTCACAGCCAATGAAAGATCAAGTACAGAAAGAACTCGATGGGGCTAATATCCGTCAGATATTCACAGAGGGACAAGTTAAACAAATAGGTGAGAAAGTTGGGCAAATCGATCCAGCGCTCTCTTCCATCTCCACCACCATCTCCCGTCTGGAAGAATTGAAATTTCAATATATTACTACAGCACCGCAGGTTGAGGATTATTACAACAAAAAAGTAGATGATATAAACAAAATCAGCGCAACGGTCAGTGACTACATACTTGACTCAGCAATTGGTCGTGACCACTCGCTCAAAGCTCTGGAATCATCAGTGAAAAGTCTGGCCTCAGTCAAAATAGACAATCTCGGAATTACCAGGAGTGTTGCATCATTGCCGCAGGCTTTTCTGCATGGCATCGGTGAGGGCCTGCACGGTGTGTCCGGCTGGATAGACGGCAAAATGGGCAAGCTGGTTGATAGCCTACCGGATAATAGTAAGGTTCAAAGGCTGGCCAAGGTAGGATCTTTCTTTACTGGACTTGTCAGTGGAGCACTTGAGCTGGGTGGCGGAGTATTCACCATGGGTGCACATCCATGGGAAACTGCAAAGGGCATCGGCACTCTTATACCTGGACTTATCGGAATTGATGTAAATGATATTAGTCAGTCAGGGTGGAATAAATTTGGGGACACATGGAGCACACTAGGTAAAGCTTTGTCAGGTGGAGAAGAATGGGATAATGGTCACCATGGAACAGCTTTGGGTAAGATTGGTTTTAATGCAATTTCGGTACTCATTCCGTTCTTGGGCGCCAGCAAAGTTGCAGGTGAAGCAGGCGTCCTCGCACGAGCTGCCGCTGCAGGACGCGCGGCGAGAATAGCCAGACTTGCCAAGATTGGACAAGTCATTGGAAAAGGAAGCTCCGCATGGCGACTTGGCCGCGGCGCACAGATCATAGAATTCGGCAAAGTAGTACTGAAATCCGCTGTCCCTAAATTTGCTACAAAGGCATACGAGGCTGGCGCTAGAGGTGGTCGTTTCATTAACAGAGCCGGCCGTATCGCGGGCAGCCTGGCGAAGTCGGCATGGGAAGGTTTACCGAAATTCGAAGGCACTAGAGACGCCATGAAATTGGCCGAGGCAGCTAATAAATCGAAACTGTGGGCGGCGACCAAGCATCTGGGAAAACCCGTGGGTGTGGTGGCGGAAATCTACGGTACATTATTTACTGCTCCTTTTAAGCTGGCTTATGGCATTCTGAAACTTCCACGGACTTTACCAAATATCGCACGCCTCATGCGCTCCCAGGGGCTGATGAACACTTTGCGCGCTGGGAAAATCACAGAGGCTTCGCGTATTGTCACTATGGAGGGTAGCAACTTCGCCAAAGCCCGCCAGGCCATGTCGAAAATTATCGCAGAAGACGTGAAATTGAGTGAGTTATATGCAATGGGCAAGGACGGCGCAAAAGCCGCCGAAGCCCAGGCCCTGCTCAAGCTGATGGAGAAAGAGCCAAAGCTCTTCAATTCATATATCAATATGGAGAAAGCCACGTCCCAGCTTCAGGAGGCCAGCAGCAAGATGGCGGCAGATGTGCAGAAAGCCGTCAGTAAGGTCAAGAAAACTCCGGAGATGAGACAGTATGAAAGGCTGAATAAGGGAATCTCTGAAGCTGAAGAATTGTTGAAGCAAAATCCGAAGGACCCAGTCGCGATGAGTAAAAAGGATGCTTACAGCAAAAGATTGGAAGAATTCAAGAAAAGGCCGGGCATGACAGAAAAAATAGATCAATACAATGCCGCCACTGCCGCCGAAAAAGAATTAACCTCCCTCATCGCCGAAAGACAGACTCTCCACGACGCCCACATGGCCGCCCCATCAGAACCTCTCGCCCAGCTAGAGCGTGAAGTCGCCGAAGCCGAGTTGGTGGCCGCAGACAGTCCGATGGTTTATACAAACACACCAGAATTTATCACTGAATCTCGCGCCGCTCTTGAGAAGGCGGTCAAGTCTGGAACGCCGGAAGAAATTGCAAACGCTACTAAGGCATTTGGATCTGTAGAACCAAATTCAGAATTAGCCCGAATGCTCGAGTTGATTTACGGTGAAGCTGAATTAGGAACTGTGACAAGTTCTATACCGACAAAAGATCTACAGGCTGCATTCTTACGCAATCAGAAGAGGGTCAGGCAAACCTACGAACGTTATCAGAAGACATATGATCAGCCCAAATATCAACACAGCAAGAAAACTCCTGCAGAAATGAGACAGGCCTATCGTGACCGCCACCCATCGCTAAGCGACGCCTTCAACGCCCTTGACGCCCGCCACACTTATATAAACAAACAGGGAAACGTCACTCATCAGATCTCCGCCTTGAAAATTAAGGCAGAATTACCAGGTCTCTACAATTCCAGCATGACAGCAGAAGAAGCCACCGCAGCCATCCGCCGTCACTATGCCGGTCAGAGACTTGGTGAAGGAGCTACAGCCCGAGAAGCCGGAGAAATAACATTAGGCGAAGGAACAGCCAAAAAAACCTACAAAGTCCAACTCGAAAGCAATGGTGAGATAAATATTCACGAAGTGAAAGCTCCAACCCCACCTGCACAAAACGTTCTACCTGCAAATCTAGCGGGTACCCCATCAACGGCCGCCACATTATCCTCCGCTCCACAAGCTGCGACAAATACTACAGCTACAAATGTGCTTCCTCCACCCACCCCTAAAGCCCCAAGAAACCGAAGCTCGAGATCGCCGCGCAAAGCCGCCAGACAAAACGCTCCGAATTCTCAACCGGCCGCCCCTTCAGCCAATCCTACCGCCACTCCCGCCACGGTTCCACAAGCGGCATCTTCCGCATTACCATTTGAAGCGGAGCCCGTACGAACCATCAGTCATGACAGTTTGGTGACGCAGACGAAAGGTAAGACAGTCGCCTATGGTACAAGATCCGAGCACGGCAATTGGTTGGAAGTCACCAAATACGCAGATGACGACTATTTATTGGTAGAGGTAAGAAATGGCAAAGCAGTGAATAGAACAAGAGTCAATAATCTCGAGCTCGAACAACAAGGCTCAGAATTTGCTTTCAAAACTGAAATTAACGGCACAACACATAAATATAATGACATAAAGGAAATATTCCAGCCACAAGAATATCAGTCAAAAGCGGTCATCGAAGCTCAGAATGCAGCGCAAATAGCCAGTGCTTCACCAGCAGCCACGCCAGCAGTAACCGCGGCTACTTCCACTCACGCAGACGCTCTCATACTTAGACAACAAAGATTAGCAGCGCTCGAAGCAGAACTCACCGCGGCCAGAGCCGCTCGTGCGCCAGTAACACGACTTAATAGTGAGGTGAAGGTCGCGAAAGCAAGGCTAAAGGCAGCTCAGGCAGAGTTCGACGCTGCCCAGGCCAAATTATCTCCTCCACGTTTCCGGAACGAGACTCCTCGTCCGATTTCAGATGTTCCGAGAGCGCACGAGGTCCTGTCAGTCGGCGATCTACATGGTAATGGAGAAATTTTTGTAGAAAATATGAAGTCACTTGGCATTGTAGGACCCGACGCAAATTTTGCTGATATCAGCACACTCAGATGGACCGGAGGCAATAGCAAAGTAGTTTTCCACGGGGACATCATCGCTGACAGGGTTACTAATAGTCTTGAGATTCTCAGGGGGATGAGAAAACTGCAGGCTGAAGCCGCAGCCGCTGGTGGAGAAATTGTATATATAGCCGGAAATCATGAGATGTTCTTAATTGATTTTTTAAGAGGTTTGCCAGATTCGGGGCTCAACACATGGGGGTACATAAGCAATGGGACACAGGGTGATGGAATAGTAGAATTTATTAGAAAATTTTCTGGTGACAGTAGGTTTGATAAAGCCTCATCAATGTATGATGTTTTTGATATTGCAACAGCACATGGAGAGAATCTACATACTTTAGGAAATTCAGTACTTAGGAATATGCGCACCAGTTCTGAAGGCAGAGCAATTCTAGACCAATTATGTTCCATGAAACTAGTCGAATACATAGACGATACTCTGTTTTTACATACTGATCTAAGTCCGGGCATGATTAGAGGCTTTGATCGAGGAGGCACAATTGGAAGTTCAGTTGACGCTGCAAATCTTCACTTTCAGCAGGGTTTAAGAAATATACTTTTAGGTGAAGATATACCTGTTCAAGGTTTTGATGGTTTGAGTAGTACTTTTGCTCACACAGAAAATCGAACAACTGTCTCTGACGGTAAATTATTTGCAAGAGAACAAGGGAAGAAGGTTCAAATAGACCTAGCTCCACTTCAAGAGAGAGGCGTTAATCGGGTTGTACATGGCCATAGTGAAGGTTTGATAAATGGAATTCGCACTGAAGAAGGGATAGAAGTAGTATCAGTTGACCACGGAGCAGGTAAGCCATTCCATCCAAATGAAGAAACAGCAAGATCCATCGGCATTATAAGAAGAGATGGAAGAATGGAGACGGGTAGAGTAGGTGTAGAAGCTGAGCTTGCAACTTCACCTATAGATACCGCTACAGTCACGCCAACCCATATTCCGGTTACTCCAGAGATCACTGCATTGCAAGAGCAATTAGCAAGACTTCAGTCAGAGTTGTCAGCCGCAAAATCAGCCCCAGCACCACGCTCAGTCAGAGCAATCAATTCCGAAATTTCTCAACTTCAAGCAGAGATCGACGCAGCCAAAAGCACGCCTATCACAACAGCTCAATCCGCTCCGACTTCTACACCGTCTGCCACGCCAGCAGTAAATGCCTCACCTGTTTCCACACCGAACACGGCTCCGGTCACGCCGCCACCAGCCCCTCACAATGCACCTCCAGCCTCCACCACCCCGCTCACCTCATCGCCACCTCAAGCCTTGACATTCAAATCCGCTCCACACAGTCCACTCAGCCATGACAGTCTGGTCAATCAATCCTTGGGCGAGACAGTTGCATACGGCACAAAGACAGCTGGTGACCATTGGGTAGAAGTGACCAAATTACCAAATGACGAATATCTGGTTGTTGAAGCAAACGGATCGGCAGGAAGACATTTGAGAGTTAATAATCTTAAGCAGAGACCAGGAGCTTCAGGCCATATTTTCGAAGGAACTGATATGACAACAGGAGCTCGTTATGAATATGCCAATATTCAGGAAGTATATGTACCACCGAAATACAGATCTCAAAGTATCATTGACCCCACTCCAACTCCTCAGCAAGCAGCCGCACAATCCGCACCGGCAAGCACAGCCGCCGCCACACCATCGGCAGTCGACCGTTACGAAACCGCTAACGTGAAACTTAAAGACGCCCAAAAAGCCCTCGACCTCGAGCTCCAGAAACTACAAAGTCTCAGGAAATCTCTTACTCCTGCCGAGGAGGCGCTCGCTGTCATGGAGAAGAACCCACGAATATCAGTGGCTCGTAAAAAAGTTTTAGAAGATAATATAGCAATTGCTAAAAGCAAAATTAAGGCATCCGAAACGCAAGTTGCAAAACTGGAAGAAGAAGTTTCAGTCCAACGCCGCGAATTCTGGTCAGCCCGCACCAAAGCCCCTTTAGAAAGTGTCGCCGCTTACCTGCAATCCAAACCAACTCTCAAGTGGCTTGGCGACACAATTAGCAAACTCACCCCTATCGAGTCAACCAAAGCACTCGCCAGATATCTCAGCGCCCAAGCCTCAGCCGGCGTTAACAATCTCCGCGCACTCAGCAACGCAGGCCTTGCCATAGCGCGCAACATGAAGACAATTCTGAAAGCAAATTATGATCAGTCCCAGTCCGGCCTCCATCACGAAATTCTCGATCACCAGATGAGGATGATAGCTCTGCTGAACAGAACCGGAGTTACGCTTACCGATGCCGAACTCGCCGCAATGCCTATACAGGCCAAACTCGCCCAGGTCGATGAAGGCTGGAAGCGTCTCCATGGCGGTGGTCTCAGCCACGAAGCCATGAATACCGACACCGAAATCGCCTATGTGCAGGGTAAGCAGCAAGATCTTCGTGAAGCCCTCGACAGTCTGGGCGATCAGGAAGGACTGACCGCAGAATCCGTGCAGGCGGCCATAGATTTGAAGCTTGGTGAGGGAAATAATTCCGGTAAGTCATACAAACTGACATTGGATGGCATAACTATAGAGGTAGACAGCGAAGGCAAACGCAAATACGATGAACCATCCTTGACCAAATGGGCACAATACGCTCCTGACAGAAAGCTTGTCCAGAACGCATTCATCACAGTAGCAGCTACTTATGGTAGCCTGGATCAGAAGGGAGCATTGAAACTCAACAACAAGACTGCATTCACCAGAGA
>CAIOIA010000071.1 GCA_903858295.1 uncultured Candidatus Peregrinibacteria bacterium
ACAGCATCTATAAGTAAAACCAAAAAAGCACATCTGAGTTTCTCAGTGGATAGCAGTCTCATCGGCGGAGTTCAGATTTATGAGAATGGTCTGCTGACGGATTGCACAGTTAAAAATCAACTTGAGCAATTGCGTAGAGCATTGCTCGGAGAACATCTTGTCTAATAATTTTAATATTTCCTATGAAATTGGATTCGAAAAAAATCACCGGACACTTAATGGAACAGCTTGAGAATCTGGAATTTAAGCCAGACTCAGTTGATACCGGGCGCATAGCGCTTGTCGGTGATGGAGTAGTACAGGTCACCGGGCTAAACAATGTGAAGATGGGCGAAATGATTGAATTGCCGGGACCGTCTTACGGTATGGCGATAAACCTGGCCCAGGATGTAGTCGGTTGCATACTTTTCACACAGGGAAATGATCTGAAAGAAGGGGATCTGGTGAAATGCACAGGCAGAATCATGGAAGTCCCGGTCGGTCCGAAGCTTACCGGAAGAGTAGTAAATGCTCTCGGAGAACCAATCGACGGAAAAGGGGCAATCGGAAGCGATAAATTCCGTCCCATAGAACACAAAGCAGAAGGCGTAATAAACAGAAAATCAGTATCCACTCCTCTCCAGACTGGTATCAAAGCCATCGACGCCATGATCCCTATCGGTCGCGGACAGAGAGAGTTGATTATCGGCGATCGTCAGATAGGTAAAAGCGCTATCGCTATCGACACAATCATAAATCAGAAAGGCAAAAACGTTCAGTGTTTCTACGTCTCTATCGGTCAGAAGCAGTCCACTATCGCCACAGTCGCCAATAAGCTCGAGGAATCAGGAGCTATGGCCTACACCACTATTATTATCGCAGGTGCGTCAGATCCGGCAGCTATGAACTACATCGCTCCATACGCAGGAGTGGCCATGGCTGAAGCAGTCATGTACGAAGGTAAGGACGCATTAATTATTTACGACGATCTTTCCAAGCACGCCTGGGCATATCGTGAAGTTTCGCTTCTTCTCCGTCGCCCACCAGGTCGTGAAGCCTATCCGGGAGATGTATTCTATCTTCACTCACGTCTACTAGAAAGATCTTCCAGACTTTCCGACGCCATCGGCGGGGGATCGATCACAGCTCTTCCTATCATCGAGACACAGGCCGGAGATGTATCAGCATATATCCCGACAAACGTGATCTCCATCACAGACGGACAAATATTCCTCGAAGGTGAGATGTTCTACGCAGGCAAGAGACCAGCTGTAAATGCAGGTATCTCCGTATCCCGCGTAGGAGGATCGGCCCAGGTGCCGGTGATGAAGAAAGTAGCTGGAAATCTTCGCTTGAGTCTGGCTAAATTCAGGGAATTGGAAGCCTTCGCACAGATGGGATCAGATCTCGACGCTCAGACGAAAGCACAGCTCGAGCGTGGACAGAGAGTGGTGGAAGTACTTAAGCAGGGACAATATTGCCCTCTGCCCGTGTCCAAACAAATTGCAATAATTTATGCGGTAAATAGCGGCGCACTGGATGACATCGCTGTAAATGAAATCAGCGTATTTGAACACAAGCTTTATCAATTCCTCGACGAGAAACACAAAAATCTTCAGGAAAGTCTGGCCACAGCGGCTAAATTCACACCTGATCTGGAAGGCGAACTGAAAGCGGCAATCGCCGAATTCAAAAAAAATTACGAGGCTTCTAAATAAAAGCATAATCAATGGCATCACTTAGAGATCTAAAATTAAGAATACGCTCGGTCAAATCCACCCAGAAGATAGCTCGTGCTATGGAGATGGTGGCAGCGGCCAAGATGAAGAAAGCGCAACAGCAGGCTCTGACTGGTCGCCCATACCTGCACAAATTACGACAAATCATGAGCTCTCTGATTCACTCCAGTGAACCGAAACTCACTCACTCCTTTCTGGAAAAAACCAATAAATCAGGACTCACTGGATATATAGTCATTACAGCTGATCGCGGGCTTTGCGGCGCATTCAACTCAGGCCTTATCAAAACCACTTTCGAAATATTCAGCAAATCATCACTCTCTAGCAGAAGAGTCGTCACAGTGGGCAAGAAGGGGCGTCAAGCCATGCAGAGAATTGGACAGGAAACGATAGGAGACTTCGAGAAGATAGCTAACGCACCGAAATTTCTCGATACTATCGGTATCGCGAGACTGGTGAAGGAAGAATATATGAAAGGAAATCTTGACGAAGTATATATCGTCTACAATCATTTCTACTCAACCAGTAATCAGAAGCCGATTGTAGAGAAACTGCTTCCCATAGAGCCGGATAAAACTCTCCTGGAAGGCAAGTCCACAAAAACAGAATACATCTTCGAAGGCGACAAGACTACTCTTCTGGATCAATTATTGCACCGTCTTATCGATATAAATGTATATCAGGCAATCCTGGAATCCGCCGCCTCAGAGCACTCAGCACGTATGATGGCGATGCACAAAGCCTCAGACAGTGCGAAAGAAATCGTATCCAACCTCAGTCTCGAGTACAACAAGGTCCGTCAGTCCAAAATCACTACTCAGCTTCTGGAAATCGTGGCCGGTAGTGCACAATAACTTAGTAGCGCTCAATAAATTAATTTATCTATTATTTACTCCAGTAAAATATGTTTAAGGGAAAAGTCACACAAGTCATCGGCCCGGTAGTGGACTTCGAGTTTGCTCCAGGCGAATTGCCGAAAATCCTGGAAACTGTAGAAGTCGTGATAGGCGGCAAGAAACTGGTAGTAGAGATTCAGCAGCAGCTTGGTGACAGCCAGGTGCGTGGAGTCGCTATGGATTCGACAGATGGTATGTACAGAGGTCAGGAAGCTGTAGCCACTGGTAAAAGTATAGAAGTACCGGTAGGTGAGCAGACTCTCGGCCGCATTATGAATGTAATAGGTGAGCCTATCGACGGCCTCGGCCCGGTAGAATCGAAAGAAAAATGGGAAATTCACCGCCCTACACCGAAATTTGTAGATCAATCCTCACAGGTGGAGATTTTCGAGACAGGTCTCAAGGTTATCGATCTTATTTGTCCTTTTGCGAAGGGAGGCAAGGTTGGTCTCTTCGGAGGTGCGGGTGTGGGTAAGACCGTTCTGATTCAGGAATTGATTCGCAACATCGCCACTGAGCATGGAGGTTACTCAGTCTTCGTGGGAGTAGGTGAACGTACTCGTGAAGGAAATGATCTCTGGATGGAGATGAAGGAATCCGGAGTTATAGCGAAAACTGCGCTTGTGTTCGGTCAGATGAACGAACCACCTGGAGCTCGTCTGCGAGTAGCTCTATCAGGTCTGACTATGGCCGAGTATTTCCGTGATCAGGAGAAGCGAGACATCCTCTTATTCGTAGACAACATTTTCCGTTTCTCACAGGCTGGATCCGAAGTGTCTGCCTTGCTAGGTAGAATGCCATCCGCGGTGGGTTACCAGCCAAACTTGGCTACAGAGATGGGCTTGCTTCAGGAGAGAATTACTTCTACCAAAGATGGTTCAATCACTTCCGTACAGGCTGTATATGTACCTGCTGATGATCTTACAGATCCGGCACCGGCTACTACTTTCTCACATCTTGATTCCACAATCGTACTGTCCCGCGCATTAGCGGAGAAGGGTATCTATCCGGCAGTAGATCCGCTGGATTCCACTTCACGCCAGCTGGATGCGAATGTAGTGGGTGAAGAACATTATCAGGTAGCACGTGCAGTACAGATGGTATTGCAGCGTTACAAAGATCTTCAGGATATAATAGCAATTCTCGGTATAGATGAGCTGTCTGAAGAGGATAAGATGCTTGTAGCTCGCGCCAGGAAAATCCAGAACTTCCTCTCTCAACCATTCTTCGTTGCTGAGCAATTCACTAATATCGGAGGACAATACGTGAAACTTAAGGATACCATTCGTTCATTCCGAGAAATTTTGGATGGTAAATACGACTATATGAATGAATCTGATTTCTATCTGGTAGGTACTATCGAGCAGGCTATCGAGAAGCATGAGACTGCGAAAGCATCTCTGAATAAATAATTAATAAATTGCCCAAGCTCCATGCTGGAATTAACAGTCATCACAGTAGAAAACACCATATATCATGGCATGATCACGGCATTAACTGCGCCTACAGTTACGGGAGAAGTAGGTATTCTGAAGGGCCACCGCCCTATGGTGGCCAAGCTGGATATCGGTGCCCTCAGGATCACTGAGCAGGATCAGACAGAAAAGCTGATTTTTGTAGCCGGTGGATTTCTGGAGATAAGCAGAGATAAGATTTCAGTTCTAGCTGATATGGCCGAGAATATGGAAAGTATTGGCTTGGAGCAGGCCACAGCAGCCAGGGTAAAAGCACAGGAAATGCTGAAAGAAGCCGCTGACGCTTCTAATTCAGAGAAGCTACAGGAAGAACTTCGTATAATGGCTCTCAGAGAGAAACTGGCTCAGGTAGCAGCATACAAAAAACACTAAATCATTCATTATGAATGCTCGAAGGACCGGCTGATAGAAGTCGGTTTTTGGAGTTACTATTGCAAATGATGAAAGATTAGCTTGAAAAACTTCAGCAATATGGTATCTATAAGTACAGGCTAATACATAATTCACCATTATAGCATTAATCCTACCTGCAAACTGCAATGCAGAAGAATTGGACCCGACTGTTGGGGGCGG
>CAIOIA010000072.1 GCA_903858295.1 uncultured Candidatus Peregrinibacteria bacterium
CGGCCGGAACTTTTGTGGAATTTACTATTAAAGCATCTGCCATAGACGGCGGTATGTACGCCCGACTAGGAGATCTCATCCTTAATTATAACGCTCGTTAATCACCACCAATTCATTCTTATGCCTACACACACTCGTATTTCTGCACTCTTCTTTTCCACCATTCTATTTTCCTCACTCGCTCCGTTCTGCACTCTAGCTGCTTCTTTCAGCGATGTCAGAAGCACTCACCCTGACTATCAGGCCATAGAATTCCTCAAGTCAGAGGGAACAATCACAGGTTATAAGGACGGGACTTTCAGGCCGGACCAGCTGGTCAGTCGCGCGGAGGCAGTGAAGATGATTCTCTCAGCTAAGAAAATTACATTGATAAAAGTCACCTCCAGCAGTTTCAAGGATGTGAAGATCACTGACTGGTTCACAGGCTACATAGAGACTGCTAAATCAATTAAGATAGTCACAGGAAATCCTGACGGCTATTTCGCCCCTGGACGCTCTGTGAACAAAGTCGAATTTCTGAAGATGCTTCTGCTGGCATATGATCTCAAATTCTTGAATTATCAGACGCCATCCAGACCGCTATACAAAGACACAATAGATACATCCGCGTGGTATACCCCTTATCTGGATTTCGCCAAAAATGTAAACATCATCACTCCAGATTCAGAAGGCCGCATCACTCCATCTAAAAACCTCACTAGGGCGGAAGTCGCCGAAATCATCTATAAATTGCAGATGATTATCAAGGGAGGCCCTACGCAATTACTTCTGACCCGCGCCGAATCTTCTCTGCTTCAGACGATTTTCGATCTTCGGGATAATCAGCTCAGTGATGCGGCCGTGGACGTCAAGACCGCAGGCGATCTCGCTAATCAAGCTCTACAGAAAGCCCCGGATCAGACTATAGCGAAAGCGGCGGTGAAGGTCATCACAGCGTTCGATTTACTCGTGAAGGCTCATCAGGATTCATCTGCCGGGAATTATACTCAGGCCCTCAAGGACGCCGGTGATGCTTATAACTTTGCAGAAGCTGCACGTCAGATAAACCCATCCGTCGATAATCTGGTGAATCAGGTCAAATCCGCTGCCAAGTCTCTGGCTGACAGTATACGAAGTAAAACCAAATCCAACTAAAGGCTATTGGCGATATCAGTAAGCTGTATGATAGGCAGCATTATGGCTGCCACCAGCCCTCCGACTACCACACCCACTACCACTATCACAAGTGGCTCAAGTATTTTGGTGAAACTGTTTACTGCATTCGTGACCTCTTCATCATAGAATTCCGCCACTTTCTGAGTTACGTTTTCCAGCTGTGCAGTCTGCTCGCCCACCTCTATCATATTCACCAGCATAGATGGAAATAATTTACTGTTAGACATATTCTCAGCCATGGGTATACCGCTGCGCATATCCTCAGCAGTCAGTAGCAGTCTCCTGCGATATACTTCATTGCCTACTGCCACAGATACTATCTCCATAGCCTTGATTATCGGCACTCCGGAAGAAAGTAAATTCCCGAAAGAATAAGCAAATTTCGACAAAGTCGATTTGATCACCAGATTCCCGAATACTGGCATATTGATAAGCATCAGATCCCAGTAATATCTGCCTGTCTTGGTGGACTTCCACCAGCCTATGGATGCTATAGCTCCAAGTACCAGAAGCAGAATAAGCCACCAGTAAGCCACAGAGAATTGACTCATCTTCATCAATATCTGAGTGGGAAGAGGCAATTCTTTACCTGTGTCAGTAAATAATTTGGAAATCTGAGGTATCACCAGCACCATCATCAGGAAAACCACGATTACCAATATGCCCAGAATCACCACAGGGTAAACCATAGCTCCCTTCACCTTCCCTACTATAGAAGCCGATTTCTCTGATTCTGCAGCCAGATCTCTCAATGTTTTATTTAGCTGTCCTGAAGCCTCCCCGGCCTGTATTGCGCCGACCTGCGCCTGCGAAAACACTTCCGGATATTTCTCCATAGACTGTGAGAGACTGCTTCCGCTCTCCACCTGCCTCGCCAGGTCGAAGAGAACTCTCTGCAATTTAAG
>CAIOIA010000073.1 GCA_903858295.1 uncultured Candidatus Peregrinibacteria bacterium
AGCGTGATGTCGAAGAATTCGGAGCGGAGCTTCGCGTCGATTTCGGCTTTCTGGAGAGCGAGGAAGCGAGCGTCGTAGGCTGCGGTGAAGGCTGTCTTCATCTCCTGGATGGCTTGTCCGGTCGTGCGCTTCTCTTCCGGAGAAAGATCTTTCAGGGTTTTCAGAAGTTCTGTGATCTGTCCCGCGCGTCCGAGGTAAGTTACTTCTACTGCCTTGAGGTCGTTTAGATTTGAGGCTGAGGCGACGGCTTCCAGTGCTGTGTGGAGTAGTTGAGAGCGTGTATCTGACATAAAGTGGAATTGTATTTATTGTAATAGAGGTTTGCATATTCCCATTGTACCAAGCATGCCCGGCTCAATATATGGATATAGGCCTTCGCAACATTCATGGTCGAAATTGGCTGGTATCACAGCGCCCAAGTGTTCATTGATTCCGTAGCATTGTTTGGTCGGGGTTTTATCTTTGCCGATGGTGTGGGCTATGTTTTCTGGAAGAAGGCCTTGGGCGTAGTCGGAATTATTGTTGTCGAGGCTGGCTTTCATGCGATATAGCATCTCGGCTACTTCTTTTCTGCTCATGGAATCTCCTGGTTTGAAGGATTTATGTATCACATGTCTGAGCCCTATCAGGTTTTTGTTGAAAAGAAAATGCATGTATGCGGAATACCAGCCCGTCTTACTTACATCTTCATAATTTGACTCGGAATTTTGTACGAGTGTTTGGTCGTTCCAGTTTGTGGTAGGGAAGAATTGTCGCGCAGCCATTTTTACCGCTTCGGCACGGTTTACGCATTGAGCTGGCTTGAAAGTGCCATCCGGATATCCGCTGATGATGCCTAGAGATTTGGCAGCCTGTAGATATGTGCCGTACCAGAGTGAAGCGTCTGTGTCTGAGAAAAGGGTGGTGTGATATTTGGTGACATCGACCTGCAATGTCCACATCAGCATCTTGATGAATTCAGCGCGATTTACGCAGGAGTCAGGTCGGAAAGAGTGGTCTGGGTATCCTTCTACTACTCCATTGTTTGCCATGTAATCGATAGCGGTCTTGTATTCAGTATATTCATTCAAGTCGGTCAGAGTCGCAGGATCCGTGGCCTGGGCGATGGCCGGGAGAAATATACTTATGGCCAGCATGGAACTGATAAATTTGTTCATAGTGTGCGGGTGTTAGGGAACGATTTATTATTGCGTTTAAAAGCGTTTTTGTAAATAAAAAAACCCCGACAAAGTGCCGGGGTTTTTCAACTTGGTTGTGAAAATAATTTCGTCACCAGTATTATAAAGGCTGACTCGTGGTGGACGCAAGGGGAATCGAACCCCCGAAAATTAATTTGACGAAATTATTCTCACCCCAGGTTGCGCCCACGACTGAGCCAGCTGAATGTAAATTAGATTATTAACATTAAGCGAAAATAAAAAATACATTAACTGATGGTTATTTGAGTAATAAAAAACCCCGCCGGGTTGGTGGCGGGGTTTTTCGCATTATTGTGCTAGAAATTATCTAACAGCGTCCTTGAGAGATTTGCCGGCTTTGAAAGCTGGAAGCTTCATAGCTGGGATCTTGATTTTCTGACCTGGGTTGCGAGGATTTACACCTGTTCTAGCAGCTCTCTTCGATACACGGAATGTGCCGAAGCCAGTGATAGTAACATTCTCACCCTTTTTGAGGGATTTGGTAACAGCCTCAAGAACAGCTTCTAATACAGAAGCGGCATCTTTTTTTGTAACGCCTGCAGCTGATGCTGCGGAATTTACTAGATCTTGTTTTGTCATGGTCTTATTTGTTAAGAATTAGACTGAAACGATTATAGGAGTGAGAACGGCAAATGCAAGATTTGTTTTAATGAAGGGCTTTTGAGTGGTTTATGAGGTGGTGAGTGACGATTAGCCGAGAGGCGTTTTTGCTTATGGGTAAAGGTAATTCGAGGGTGTTGCCTTTTTTTGGCTTTGTGCTGTCATTAAACCGAGTGGAGTGTTGTTGTGACAGGAAACAGAGATGGGGTCAAATTGAAATTGAGGGGGGTGGGGTTTTGTGGTAAAATAAGACGATATCAAACAATTCTAAAATAAAAATGAAAATTTCTACTATTTTTCCGAAGGCTCTGATGCTGTCTCTTGGCGCTATGATAGCCGTTCTCGGCTTCGCACAGGTGAGTTTGGCGGCTGGCGCGCATGAGGGAGATCCCATACCATGCTATGACATCACCGGCGTGACGACCGGACTGAACGTCGACGGAGTGCCAAATGGAGGAATTATGGATTTCGGGGACGCGGCAGTGGGAGCGGGCTTCCAGGCTTGCGTGAGAATGAGTAATGGAAATCCAGGAGCTGTGCCGGATCATCTCGAGGGATGGGTGTGGAATAGCAATCTCGGATGGATAAGTCTGTATTGTCCTGGAGGAGTCGGCGCGAAGAATCTTGGGGCGGACTGCGGTACGGTGAATTATCATGTGGATTTGGTGGTGACTGGCGCTGCTCCGAATTTTGATTCTGTGAAGATGACGGGTTATGCGTGGGGAGATAATATCGGATATATCAGCTTCGATGATCCTGCTGGTACTGATTTTTTCCAGACTAAGGTGGTGGCTAGTGGGGCGAATAGAGGGCTTATAGATGCTACATTATTGCCGGCCGGTTATCATGCGTGGGCTGATGCTGTGGGGTGGCTGGATCTGAGAGGGATGCGTCTGAATTGGTCTGTGTCTGTGCCGGATCCGAATGTGTTGGCTCGGACTAGGGCTTGTAGCTCTGTGGATCCTGTATGTCAGTGTAATTTTATGGGTGGATGTCAGAATCCTCAATGGGTTCCTGACGCTGATGGCACCGAAAAATATACTATCAAGATTCCTTTTGTGGATGGTGGGGTGAATATAGAGGATGATCAGATTGAGGAGTGTCCTTCTGATCCGATTTCTATGAAGGAACCAGCGCCGAATGGAAAACCGTATTGTGCGAAGATTGGATTGAAGTGGGTGGATGATGTGGATAAGGATCAGACTGACCTGGTCAGTCAGAGTCAGGATAATCCTAAATATAATGAAATAAATAATGGGGCGGTGAAGAAGCCTCTTACTGAAGGCGGTTCATTTGGTGCGGATTCTTTCGTATATAATCCAGGCGATGTGTTGTGGGGGGCGGATGTGACTTCTGTGGCTCCTACTTCAGAGAGGAATGTGACTGATGGTATGCAGAATGAGATGTTTTATTATGCGGACAATGCGACTTTTGGTGGTGGTCAGAATGATTATAAGACAGATAAGATTGATCAGAATAAATTGATTTTGAAGCAGATGAATTTGATGTTTTTCAAATATAGCGAGGATGGTGTGACCGACGGAGTTTGCATATATGGAGAAGTGGTCGATGGAAAATGCGGTATGAAGAATTATCTGGGTGCGGGTGTTGTGGTGTTTGGGTTTAATCCGCTCGTAGAAGTTAAGACTTTGGCTTATATGAATGGCTCTAAGCCAATTAATTTCATCAATGCGAGTTCTATAGATAATAAACAGGAATTCAAAGAGCAGGTGAAGACTAATGATGCCGCTATAGAACCTGTCACGAATTTCTATATTGGTTTTGAGAACGGTGGAGTGTTTAGTATCAAGTGGGTGACGGATTTCTTGACTGCTACTAAGGAAGATCAGAATAGTCTTTCTTTCAAACAGAGTTCGGACGATGCTGTTAATTTTTGGGTAGCAAAGATTTTCCAGGATGCGCTAGCAGACAAAATTTCGACTGATGCTGGGCCTTATGTTTATACCAAAACTACTTATAAAGTGGGTGATGATGAAATAGCATACTACGGCGCTAAGCTGCCGCGGGTGAAGGCGGGACTTCTGTTCAATCCGGTAGCGAAAGTGGAGGGGAATGTGTATGTGACTGATTTTGCCCAGAAGGCAGCTGAAGTGAATCTGAAGAGTTTGGGAAATATTGCTTCGAATCTACGTAGGGAAGCCGTGGTGAGGAATGTGGCCAAGTATTTGGCGGGGAAAAGTGGTCAGCTTGTAAATACTCTACAGACGATTAGTGATACCTCCCATTTGAATGGGTTGACTGAGCTTGTGAAAGATAAGGTTTATTATTTGAAAGGCAATGATTTAACTTTTGAATGTAATGGTGGTTGTACTTTCGATAAGAATGTTACTTTCATTGTGGATAATGGAAATATTTTCGTGAATTCGGATATATTGACGAAGGATAAGGCTCAGGTGGGGCTCATCGCACTGCGTGATTTGAAGACTAATGCACAGGATAAAGGGTTTCTATATTTGTCCAAGAATGTCGGATGGCTGCAGAATGTACAGATTTATCTGGATAGAGTGGTGCAGAGTTATGATCCTACCGGGCCTGTTGCTTTTGACCCTAATGGTTTTGCGAAGACTGCCGGTGATGATTATGCCAGACAGGAGAAATTTAATAATCAATTGGTGATAGAGGGGACGATTTCTTCTATGAATGGGGTGGGGAATGCGAGCAGGGCTCTGCCTGTCTATGAGACTGGGAAGGTGATATCACCTACTGATAATGTTTGTGACAATTATAGTCCGGATGCTAACTTGGGCAGAATTTGTCGAGCTAGGGTGACTGATCTGAATTACTTGAGATATTATGGGCCTGGGTTGGTGCTCTGCAAGGGAGATGAGGGTGGTAATGCTGTAGCAAATATACCTCAGGATCAGACTTTGAAGGATGTAGAGGGGGCAGACGGAGGTTGTAATCCAAGCTATAGTTCAGATGGTGTTATTTACGAAATCAACGCCAAGGAATTGGCTCCACAAGGCGACTTAGTCGCCGGTGGCGGATCTGGTAAGCAATCTCAATATTTCATTATTAAGAATTTGCCGGCGACTCTGCAAAACGAATACCCTGTGAATTTCTTCTACAAACCAATTTCCAAAGATCTGAAAGGTTTCGAAGTCGATCAGAGTTTCACGCCAGTGTCGCGGTAGGGTTGTGAAGATCAGAAAGCGTTTCCTTTGAAATATAATTTGCCAACTATCTCTGTTTTACATCCGACCGAGCAATAGTGTGATTGGGACATGTGATGATTGTGAGTGACTGGTTGGGCGCGTGGTGGATGGCTTGTGGTAGCCTACAAAGTGAGGTGGTTTTGCTACAGTTTGACAGGTGAGTGCAAGCTGGAAATAGCGACTACTTGGCTTGTTTGTGCTATATTTCTAGTATTCAATTACTAGAAAATTATGAATAAAACTCAAGGTCACATGACTGATGTGGAGCTCTATGCTCTCTGCAAAAAATGGGGATCTGAAGCTTTGGAAGCTAGACGCAAATTTATCGGTTTGTTGCCTGAAGTGAATGAGCGGCGGTTATATGAGAGGCGCAAATTTCTTTCAATTTATCATTTTGCGGCTGCTCTGGGCGGAGTCGGCAGAAGGCTTGTGGATGACGTCTTACGCTTGGAGAAGCTATTTGCGGAAATGCCGACTTTGCATGCCGCTTTGGTAAATGGAGAAATTGGTTTGAGTAAATTAGTCCGATTGGTCAGCGTTGTAAGCCCAGCAAATGAGGCTGAGATTTGCGAGAAAATCAGGACTCTGTCGAAACGTGCGGTGGATGTGCTGGTGAGAGAAATGGTAGAAAAAGTGCAAAATGAAAAGCGCTTAGTGAAAAGTGAGACATTGTGGGGAGAAGAGTTGGCGGGGGATAGAGATGGTTTGTTTGATCTTTCGTCACCTGATGTTGTTCAGAAGAGGGCTGCACAAAGCGGAAAAATCGACGTGAGTGAAAGCATCAAAGCTATTGAAAAATCGGATGGCCTACTGAAGCCAGATTCCAGCCACAATTCTCCGCCCGGGCGGAAAATATTCACGATTTCTGCTGGTACAAAAAACTACAACTTCGAAATATTGAATGCTCTATCTCTTGAAGTGAAGATGAAATTGAAAGAATTAATTGATAAAGAAATTGATATTAATTCGATTGTTTTGGAGGCGTTGGCTGGAAGGGAGGCTGAAATTGCTCAGCGGAAAATGGAGGTTGTGGGAGCGCAAAAGGCAAAGCGCTTAGTGAAAAACGAGGTTGATGTTGGTAGAGATGTTGCTGTGGCGGGTGATTTGGGGGGTGCCTCTGTCCTGAGTAGCAAACCGCCAGCTCAATCCCGTCATATTCCGATAAAGATCAAGAAATTATTGAAATTAGAATTTGGCAGTAAATGTGCTGATTCTGGCTGTCAGAATCTGTCTGAACATATTCATCACGAAAAGCCTTTCGCTTATTATGCAGAGCATGATCCGCGTAGGATGAAGCCGCTTTGTCGCGGGCATCATGAGCTGGAACATGCGACATGAGTATATGGGACAAAATCCATATTATTAGAAAGGGGCAGGGGTTAAGGCAGCTTCACTTCTGGGAAGTGGCGGAGTTCGGTGAAGATCAGCTCTTTGATTTCCTCTAGGCGGGATTCTGTCGGGGCTTCGGCATAGAGTGTGATGTATGGTGTGGTGTTCGAGTATCTGGCTAGTATCCAGGCGCCGTCTGGGAATTGTAGGCGTACTCCGTCGAGAGTGATGCAGTCGTAGAGAGGGACGAAGTGGCTTCTGAGGGCTTCGATAATTGGTTCTTTGCGTTCGTCCGGGCAATATAGTTTCAATTCCGGGATGTTTGGGTTCACATGTATATCTGCGAAAATTTCTGAGAAAGATAAAGTGGCTTTGCTTAGTGCTTCGACGATTTTCACCCCTGCGAAGATGCCGTCGTCGAATCCATAATAGTCGAAATGGAGCTGGCCGAAGAAGAGATGGCCGGATTTCTCGCCGGCGAATGTGGCTTGCTCTGAATGCATGCGCCGCTCAATGTATGAGTGCCCGACGCGGGACATGATGGGCTGACCGCGGTGCGCGAGTATGTCGTCGATTACGCTTTGGCAGACTTTCACATCATGTATGATTTTCTCTCCCGGGTGCGCTGCAAGTAGGTCGCGCGCGATAAGCATGATGGGGAATTCGGCTGAGTAATGCTGACCTTTCTCGTCGACTATGCCCACGCGATCACCGTCACCGTCGAAACCAATGCCTAGATCGGCTCCTATCTCACGAACTTTCTCGCCCAGGGCTACCATGTTTTTCGCATGTTCCGGATTGGCTTCATGATTGGGGAAATTTCCGTCGAGATCGCAGTAAAGTTCAGTGACTTCGCATCCGATGGCGCGGAAAATGTCTGGAGCGAATGCGCCTGTGACTCCGTTGCCGGCGTCGAGGACTACTCTGAGTGGACGGGTGGGGGAGTTGTGGAGCTTCGTGACGGAGAGAATTTTTTGTCTGTAGTCTGCGGAGACTGTGGTGAGTGTGGTGAGGCTGCCTGGAGTCACGGAGCGGATAAAGTCTTCGGCTTCTATGATTCGACGGATTTCCTGAAGCTCCAGGTCGTCCACTGAGTGTGCGTGTTTTTGGACTATTTTGATTCCATTGTCCTGCTTGGGATTATGGCTGGCTGTGATTACGGCGGCTGTGTCGCTGCCATAGTGACAGGAGGCGAAATAAATCATCGGGCTTGTGGCCAGACCGGCGTCCATGACATCCATGCCTGTCTCGCGGAGGCCTTCTATGAAGGCTTGCTGAAGTGTCGCAGAGTGCAGACGGTTGTCTCTTCCGACTATGATGTTTCGCGCACTGTATTTTCTCTGAAGATATGTGCCTGTACCGAGACCTATGAGTTTCGCTGTCTCAGGAGTGAGGTCCGGCTGTGGTTTCTGTGCTGTAGGCTCGGCTGTGCCGCGGATGTCATAGGCGCGGAATATGGAGTGGTTGATGAGAGTTGGCATAGATTATGGTTAATATTTTTGCGGTCAGATTAGCATGAGAGGCGGAGAATTGGGAATATTATTTGCTGTTTGAAAAGTCAGTCTTAGTTAATTTATAATATTGTTGACGAAGCGCTCTTGTAACCCATCTGCGAAAAGGTCCTGCACGTGCGGGGCTTTTTCTTTGGTGAAATAAACTCTCTCAATATCTGCTCAGAGCCCTGCGGATCTCCATATTCTGGGCTTTCTTCTTCAAGGTGGCGCGTTTGTCGAATTGCTGTTTGCCGCGGCAGAGGCCGAGTAGAATTTTGATTTTGCCTTTCGTGAGATGGGCTTGAAGCGGGATTAGCGTGAGGCCTTGCTCGGAGAGTTTGCCGTCCAGATAGGCTATCTCTTTCTTGTGCAGCAGTAGCTGACGGAAACGATCCGGCTGATAGTGAGTGTCTGCTGCCGGCTTGTATGGAGCAATGTGGGCGTTTTTCAGGATTGCCTGGCCGTTCTCGATGGCGGCGTAGGCTGGCTTGAGATTGAATTGTTTGGCGCGGGCGGATTTGACTTCGGCTCCGGAGAGGACTATTCCCGCGGTGACTTTCTCGATGATTTCATATTCGTGAAAGGCTTTGCGGTTCTCTGCGAGAATGCCTTCAAGTTTCTTCTCTTTCGGGTGGCCGGAATTGGTCTTATTGTTGGCGGGTTTTTTCATTCGTCGTTAAAGTGTGTGGCTCGTCGGCGGAGTATAGTGGCTGAGTGATTAAGGAGTGAGACGGTATGGTGTGCGGGCGAAAGGAATTGATTCCCTGACGTGATCGAGGCCGCAAATCCAAGTGACCAATCTTTCCAGCCCATAGCCGAAACCTGAGTGTGGGACTGAGCCGTACTTCCTCAGATCGAGATACCATGAGAATGCTGCTTCAGGGAGTTTGTGTTCACGGATGCGTGCCAATAATTTATCATAATCATCTTCACGCTGGCTGCCTCCGATGATTTCGCCGTAGCCCTCAGGCGCGAGCAGGTCAGAGCAGAGCACACGGGATTCGTCTTCAGGATCGCGCTTCATATAGAAAGCTTTCACTGGCGCAGGATACTTCTCCACGAAAATCGGTTGATCGTATTTCTTCGTAAGAATAGTCTCATCATCGCCTCCGAGGTCGTCTGTCTCCTGTATATCTGATCCCATGCTTTGTAATTCTTTCACGACTTCAGCGTGGGTTTTGTGGATGAAAGGCAGATTGGCTTTCTCCAGAGCCTCGACATTTCGTTCGAGAATCTTCAGTTCAGCCTGACGCTCTGTGAGGACGGCTGTAAGAATGGCATGTACCAATTCTTCCTGGGTGTTCATATTGTCTTTGTAATCTGCGAATGCAGCCTCGGCGTCCATCATCCAGAACTCTGTCAGATGACGGCGGGTCTTGGATTTCTCAGCGCGGAATACAGGGCCGAAGTCGTAGGCTCGACCCAGCGACATGATGGCGGCTTCCAGATAAAGCTGGCCGGACTGAGAGAGATAGGCTTTGCCCAGCTCGAAATACTCGATGTCGAAAAGCTCGGTGGTGCCTTCGCAGGCGTTCGGCGTGAGGATAGGGGAGTCGAATTTGGTGAAATTGTTGGTATGAAAATAATCGACTGTGGCGCGGATAATAGTGTCACGGATTCTCTGTATTGCCCACTGTCTGTCGGAGCGTAGCCAGAGATGGCGATTGTCCAGAAGGAAGTCTATGCCATGCTCTTTCTTGCTGATCGGGTAGTCGGGGCCTGCGAGCTGAATTATAGTGATATTATTTACCTGTAATTCGAAAATGTCCGGGTTCTTCGGATGCTGATTTACACGGCCTGTCACAGTAAGTGAGGATTCTTGAGTGAGTTCTTCGGCTGCCTTCGCTGTGGCAGGATCTACATTGGCTATCTCTACTACTCCCTGCGTCGTACCGCTGCCGTCTCTGAGCTGCAGGAAATACAGCTTGCCGCTCCCGCGTTTGTTGTACATCCAGCCTGCTATCGTGACTTCCTGGCCGATGTGATTCTTCAAATCCTGTATTAATGTTCTGGTCATAAATAATAAAACAGATTTTAAAATAATTTCCCGCGTCAGTTTAGCATGGCGCGGGAAATACCTCAAAGAATTGGTGAAGCTTTTACCAGTTTCGGTCGATTTCGTAGATGTCCAGGTCTTGCTGTGTCATTAGTTTGCGGCCTTGTGTCGGAGCGATGCTGCCGTGGATGGTTGATCGTTCTGCCGCCTTGGGTGGAGACATTTTTGTCTCTGTATTGTCATAAGGGTCAAGAGATTTATCTTTGGGATTGGCTGGGTCGGCAGGGGCCAATTGAATTGGCTTGGCCTCCAGGCTTAGAGCTGCGCGGAGTGGAGATCTGTGGTCTTTACGCGCATTGTCAATCAGGCCTGGAATAATTATGAAAGCGCCGTTTCCTTTGTGTCTCGCAGCTTCTCCTTTTGATCTCAGAACTTTGTAAAATGCATCCAATGCTTTGTGTTGTGAAGAAAAAACATAGTTGTGTTCAAGCTTTCCTTCATTGTCCCTGATTTTGAATTCTTCAAAAGTTTCACGCACGACTTCTGCAAGTCCTGTTAAGCCTTGTTTTTCATAATATTTGATTACGTTGCTGATATCAGCATTAGATTTTGAATCCACTTTTATGCCCCAAACTTTACTTGGGTTATCTTCATGAGCTTCCTTCGGCGTGGCAGCAATGACTTTATAAAATCTTCCTGCGTTGTTCTGATATTCCGGTAATTCAAGGAATTTCTCTATCGAAGAAGCTCTTTTCTCGTTGACCGCTTTTTCAGCAATCTGAAATGCTGACTTGATGCTTTTCATGTAATTTTTGAATCCTGGGGTGTACAGGTCTCTCTGTGCCTCTTCCGCCATACCGTCTACGATGGTTTTTACTGATGGCTCTTTGCCGTCAGTGCTCGAGATAGATATCGCTTTAGCTACGGATTTCATATCTTTGGCCATGTCGAACATCTGATTTTTTTTCCAGAAATCTGAGTAACCCTGCCAGGCTTGTGTCTCCGTGCCCAGAGTGTACGCTGTTTTTGCACTAGGTTTTTTGTCAGGAGTGGCCGTCTTATTTAGATTTGTTCCTTGTGAAGTGGGTTTGGCCAGATCTCCTGATGCGGCCTGCACTGGCCGAGTCTCTGGGCTTGCGTCATTTAGTGCTTTGGATCCTATATAACCTCCTCCGAGGGTGGCCGTGATGATTCCGGTCGCGGCTAGAACATATTTGACGATTTTTTTCTTAAGTGATGAAAACAGTCCTGGAGGTTTGATTTCTTCCGGCTTGATACTTCCTAATCTTGATGCTGGCGCTGGGACGGATATACTTTCCGATGTTTTCCCCGGCTTCACTACAGGACGTTCAGTATTATTACCTGCGATATTTGGTGGAAGGGTTTCTCTCGGTGGGGTGTAACGCACTGATTCCGTAGGGCTTATACTGGCAAGAAGCTCTCTGTTGTCCATATTGAGGACTGGCGGCAATTCGCTTTCATTGACCCAGGTGCGTGGCTGTGTGCGAGGAGG
>CAIOIA010000074.1 GCA_903858295.1 uncultured Candidatus Peregrinibacteria bacterium
CTTGCACATTTTCCACCTGCATTGTTACTCTTTTAAACTTCGCAAACTCTACTGGATAGACCAAATATTTCTTCCCCTGGTGTTCCACCTCACTTCGATCACCCGCACCCATCAACTTAGCAACCAAAGCCAAATCCAAATTAGCATTAAACCCTTCCAGCCCTTCACCCTCATATACAACTCCATATTTAGGATTAACGCCATTGCCATTATTACCAGTCTCCACCTCTTCAATTAGACGATAACGTAGATCCACATTCCTAGGTTTGCATATTCTCAAGGCACCTATCTGATATTTCTCTAGTACCAAACGCCTTTCCCTTACTTTTACAAATTCTTCAGAACTAACCCTCTTACTCACGAAAGCAAAATCCTTCAACATCATCCTGCATTGATGATAAATAATTTTATCATCCACATTAGCATATTTGGGATAATCAGACTTAAAGGCGCCCTTATATACAAGCCACTCCATCAACTTCGCCAAATCTCTGCACCCGGTAATTTCCGGGAAATATTTGCAAGCCTCTACAACTTCACGATCAGCGGGCTTATCACTACTCTTCACATAATGCATCGCGTCTCTCAAATTTCTATTCACCTTCTGTTCAGCAATCTCCATGTAATAGGAGATGAAGTCTTGTACCTCATTATCACTGATAGATTTCAACAATGGAGAATTATTAAAGCCAAACATAATTCTCACGGCCGCGATAAAATTCGAACGCTTCTCAGGCTCTGCCTTCGCGGTATCTACCAACAATTTCAAGAAAGCTAGATGCTTGGTGGAGAATATCACCTGAGACATCTTCTCAGGGGAATTTACCCCGTGAAACAGAGACACCTCGGGATTTGAATACCCCCTTTTTAGTTTTGCGCTTTTGTATCTGTAAATTGCAGGCGCAATATATTTGGAGTAGTAGGCTTCGACATCAAACCCTCTTTCAAAAAACAATTCGCTTCTTTTGCCGTTTGTATTTTCTTCTATTCCTACCGGCAATTTCCCCAAATCTTCCCTTATCCCGCGTCTGGTTATATTTAGCCTCTCCGCCTCTACGTGTTTAACCATTTCATCCCTTTCTTCAGCCAACCACTCATAAAGACTCACTCCATCTACATTCTCAATATCCACCCCCAAACCTTCCAGGTAAGCCATCAAATTACGAAACTTTTTCCTATCGAAACTCATCTTATCTCCATCTTTATCCAGCCGTATGACTCTTCCCATCATATACCTCATCACAAATCCCCTCTTGTCTTCGTTGAACTTTTCCTTATAAGCCTCAGTAGCAAGCCTCTCGACATTTTCATTGATTTTTTCAACCACTTTATCGGTCAAAGTAGTGTTTCTCATGCCATCGTCAGATGTCTCCACTATGACACTTGAGAAAATCTCCTTCAACTTCACATAAGGAAATCTGCTCTGCAAATCCTTCAAAGTCTCATACAAAGTCACTGCTCCGCTTAGATTCTTATCTTCAAGATTCCGCCAGACGGTCTGAATCACATAACTATTTGCCTTGCCGATTTCCTCAGCATTAAGGCCTCTACTCATCTTCCCAAACCTCGCGAGAACTCTAGGATCATTATCCATCTGATCTATAGACTTCACGAAGGCGCCCACGATAACTTCAGCAAGATTATTTTTCTTAAATCTTTCCAAAAACTCAGCCAAACTCAGTTTGGCCACCTTATAAGCGAAGTCTCTCACCAGGTGTTTAATCAAATCATTGAAGGAAATTGTGACACTTTCCGTATAAGTTCTATTTACAAGCTCCTCGTCTATTTTCTCCGAGCTCATATCATCATCACGAGTAAGATATCCAAATCTCACCTGCACAGCCGGATCTACCGCCAACTGAGCGCTAGTCTCTACCATCTGTCCGTGATTCAACAGTAGTCGTTTTCGCATATACATTTGCTAATAGCCGACAACATAACATAACGCTTCAAAACAAACAAACCAAACTGTAAAGCAGCTTTGACCGGAAAGTCGTTTTAAGGTATAATGTAGGGATATTTTCGAGCTTAAAGCACGGCAAAACAAAAATGACCAAAATAAATAAATTTAAAATTATCATTCTAGCGATTGTTTTCGTTTTGCCACAGCTTACACAAGCCAATAGCACCGTCTCATCAACCATAAAGACGCCAGACCCAAGTGGAGACAATCTCAGCTGGTTCAGATATTCAGAAGCGCCAGGCAACGTCATACAAGACTCAATCATACTGAGAAATCTGGGAAATCAGCCCACAACAGTGAAAGTATATGCAACTGACGCACTGACAAATCAAGCCGGCAGCTTCACCCTGAAGACAAACACTGAAGAACAGAAAAGTATTGGATTATGGACAAATATCAGTAAATCAGAAGTAACGCTTCAGCCGGAACAGTCTGAAGAGGTGCCGTTCCAGATAAACATTCCCGAAAGCATAAGCCCAGGTCAATACTTCGGGGGAATAGTCAACGAAGAGATTACGCCCGGAGAATGCGGAAACTCATCGAAATCATGCAAAGGCAGCGTCCAGATCAAGACGCGTAGTGGCAACAGAGTATACCTCACCATCCCTGGGACAGTGAAAGAAGACATCAGGCTAACAGAGTTCAATTCTTACCAGACAAACAAAACAATTCACTTCAAATTCACTTTTGTGAATGATGGAAACGTCTCTTTCGAGCCAAAAGCAACGATAAATCTTTATAACATATTGAACCAGAAGGTTGCCTCCATAGACAGATCGCTTGGCAAATCTCTTCCCGGAAGCTCTATCACACCTATAGCTGACTGGGATTTCCAGGGCAACTTCGGCCCACTGACGGCCAAAGCCCAAATCTTCTACAATCAAGACAACACGAACAATCTAAACGGTTTACATGAATCCTCGCTTAGCGAGACGAAGTCGACCTCAATATTCATATTTCCATGGGAAGGATTCATGACAATCACCCTAATTCTCTTAGGGATGGCGACCTTCTGGCTAATCAGAAAAAGGCTAATAAAGAAAATAATTACCACTAGCGTCGATTATCAAGTAATGACAGACGACAACATTATGAAAATAGCAGAAGCGCATAGCGTCAGGTGGCAGACCATTGCAGAGATCAATCAGCTCAAAGCCCCATACCCTCTATCTCCAGGCCAAATAATTAAAATCCCGAATAAAAATGTATAACCACAAAGCAATTCGGCTTTGTTGCATAATGGTGCTCATAAGCACCTTACTATCTGTTTTCTTCGCTGACGCTAATCTTCAGAAATACAAGAAAGCCCAAGCTTCTTCTATTTCGACACTGTCTCCTCTTAGCGAGATAAGCATTAACGAGACCGCAGCAAACAGCATAAACTCATCAGTCAGCAGCGACATGGACGACGAAGGAAATCAGGTCTACGTGTGGTCATTCGCAGAAACAATTTCAGGAAACATCTGCAAAGGCTTACGCTATCAGAGATTCCAAATATCGGGACTGCCTCTCACTTCGAA
>CAIOIA010000075.1 GCA_903858295.1 uncultured Candidatus Peregrinibacteria bacterium
CCTATTAATGTTTTTGCCATACGTCCCAAATGAAATGGTAAGGGTATACTTTAGACAAATCTTAGAGAAAAGTCAAAGGAATACTACTAGACCATAATATCCAGGATTTGAAACTGAATTGTCTCGCGGCCATTCCATGTGTTTTTGTCCAGATGGACGGCTATATTCAGCGATTTGGCCGCTGCGATATCAGGTAGCAGGCGTCCCAGCTTGAAGCCGATACTGGAGATACGGCCGGCTCCGATATTGGCCATGAAATGCAGGTGATTGCGATCTTTCCCGACTGTTTTGACGTCTTCAGGTTTGATATCTTTGATGAGGAATACCGGTGTCGGATTGCCTACTCCGAATGGCTCCATCTGGCTTAGGAGACGCATGAAATTATCATTGATATCGTCGCGGGTGAGCTCGGCGTCGAGAAGCAAATCCTGCTCGAATTGATAATGCTCAAGCTGATCAGCGCAATAGGCTGTAATCTTATCTATGAAAGACTGAAGATTTGCCTTCTTCAGACTGAAACCCGCGGCCTGTGCATGACCTCCGTAATGGTCGAGGAATTCGCTACAGTGATTGAGAGCGTCTACGGCGTTTAGCGTCTCGTTCGAGCGGAAAGAAGCGACCAGATGCTCATCATATTCCTGCAGAATGATTGTAGGCATATTATGCTTCTCCACCATTCGGCTGCAGATCAGACCGAGAATACCCACATGCCAATCCGGACTCCATGCTATAAATATTTTCTGATCCGACATATTTTCAGCAAACTTGAGATTGGCTTCTTCCTGGGCTTTGAATACCATTTGCTGACGCTCTGCATTGAGCTTCTCGAGATAGGCGGCTTTCGACTTACCTTCTTCATGATCGCCGTCGTGCAGAAGCATCTGGAGAGCGAAGTATGGGTGGTCTATGCGGCCTGCGGCGTTGATGCGCGGGCCTATCTTGAAACCGATAGCCGACACGTCCAGCTTCTGAGTGAGATCGAGACCGGCTGACTCCATCAGATGATTGAGGCCTGGCCAATTGGAATTCTGCATTGCTTCCAGGCCGTATTTTACGATAATGCGGTTTTCGCCCAGTAGAGGGCCTATATCCGCGACTGTGCCGAGTGAGGCGAGGTCGAGTAGTGAGTAAAGAATCTTCTCCTTTTCTGTGCCAGTGAATTGCGCTGTGATCAGAGCGGAAGCCAGTTTGTAAGCCACGCCGGCTCCTGTGAGACCTTTGAACGGGTAATGACAATCCGGCTGCTTGGGGTGAAGTATGGCGTAGGCATCCGTAGGGATAGACTCCGGAATGGTGTGATGATCTGTGATGATGACATCGATACCGAGGGAGGCGGCTTTCTCTATCTGTGCTTTACATGAGATGCCGCAATCCACCGTAATCAATACCCCTATCCCCTTCTCGGCGAATTCGTCTATGAATTTGATGTTCAATCCGTATCCATCGTTTACACGATGAGGCAGACGATAAGAGACATTTGCCCCGCAGAGCTTCAGTGCGTGATACAAGATAGCAGTACCGCTGATGCCGTCCACATCGTAATCACCGAAAATAATTACACGCTCCTGACCGGCGATAGCACGCTTGAGGCGCTCCACGGCCTTGTCCATGTCCTTCATCAGGAATGGGTTATGGAAGCCTTTCTTGTAGGATGGCGAGAGATATGCATTTATCTCATCCTGGTCAGTCAGACCGCGATTTCTGAGGATGTTCTGTAGTATGTTCAGGTCAGGCTCTTGTGGACGCAGCTTCCAGGTGCGGTTGAGCAGAGATTTGAGCGATGTGAGATTTGGCATTTGATTGAGAGATTGGGGCGGTCAGATATTCTGCATACTTGAGATAAATTCAGCGAGTTCTGTCCCGGCAATTGAGTATAGCGACTTTATTTTTCTAAACCAAGTTAATTGTCTCTTGGCATAATTTCTGGTGTGCTTTTTGAATTCTTCGATGGCGTTTTCGAGAGTTGTCCTGCCAGCGAGATATTCTCCGATTTCCTGATACCCCAGAGAAGAGAGAGCGGGCGGATTATCAGGATATTTGGTGAGAAGCTGCCTCGTCTCCTCTATCAATCCGTCTTCAATTTGCCTGTCGATGCGGCGATTGATGCGATCATAGAGGACCTCGCGAGGCCAATCGATGAAAATATAGAAAGTTAGATATGGAGAGTCCTCTGTCTGTGATTGCCCAGTCCGAGAAGCTTGCCTGGCTATTTCGATAGCACGGATAACATATCTAAGATTATGAGCGTGAATTCGTGATGCGGAATCAGGATCCAATTTCGCGAGTATATCATGCACAGCTTCTTTGCCTTGTGTCTTCGCCAGATCCTCCATCTCCGCACGGTGAGTTGGATCAGGTCGTGAGTCGGAAAGAGTGTAATTTTGCGTAATGGAATTGATGTAAAGTCCTGTGCCGCCTACCAGAATCGGGATATGGTGGCGTGAGTGGATTTCGAGAATAGTCTGATTTGCCAGCTTCTGATAATCAGCTAAAGTGAAAGGCTTATCAGGAGAAATCAAATCAATGATGTGATGTCTCGCTGCCTTCAGCTCTTCGGCTGTCGGCTTGGCCGTGCCGATATTCATCTCTGTGTAGAGTTGGCGGGAATCAGCGGAAATAATCTCACCACTGTAGGCTTGTGCGAGCGCAATACCCAGTGCGGTCTTGCCGCTGGCCGTGGGGCCTATCACCGCTATGAGCGGGATTTTGCCTGACTCGCGTGCTTTCTGAATGAAGTCTGTGATGATAGCCTGTAATTGGAGTGAGGAACTGATTACAGTGGCCGTGGTTAATATATTCTCGTTTGACATATTCATATTATTGGATTTTCTATTCCCTAATTCCACTTTTGCATGATAGACTTCCCTAGCTATTATACCAAAATGAAAAACGCCAACACCTCAATCTTCGCTAGCCCTTATCTGCTCATTCTGATCAGTGTTTTGCTTATACTTGGCATGCAATTCGTCACAGCCGCTCCACCTCCTGCGAGCACTTCCACTCCATACACCATGACTTATACGGCCAAGCTGGTGAATGCATCCGGCTCCCCTATACGCACATCGCAATCCATACGCTTCTCTATTTGGTCAGACTCGGATTGGGATGC
>CAIOIA010000076.1 GCA_903858295.1 uncultured Candidatus Peregrinibacteria bacterium
CTGCCCACAGCCAGAAAATTCCTCAGATCAAATAATTATCTCTGGAACACAGGTCTCTTCGTGTGGAAAGTCTCCACCATTCTAGACAAATTCCGTAAATTCCAGCCCGAGACTTACTCAATCCTCCAGAAAATCTCCAAACAAATAGGTAAAAAAGATTATACATCAAGCCTGATTCAGCTCTATCCCCTCTGCCAGAAAATCTCCATAGATTACGCCATCATGGAGAAGGTAAACCCGAAAGAAGTCCGCATAATCCCTGCCGATCTGGGCTGGAACGATATAGGCACATGGGAATCAATCTGGAGTGAGACGCACGACGATGAATCAGTAGAGAAGAATGTCACGAAAGGCCAAGTAGTCGCGATAGACACGCAGAATTCTCTTATATATGCCGACGGTAAGAAAGTCATAGCCACCATAGGTCTGGAAGATCTAATAATAGTAGATACGCCTGACGCTCTGCTGGTCTGCCACAAAGACAAATCGCATCAGATCAAGCAAATCGTAGAAAAACTCAAAAACAATTATCCGGAACTGCTCTAGAAGAATCCAATTCGAGATTATCATTCGGCCAACAAGGGCATAATTTGCAAGAGATAATCCTAAATTCTGATGACAAATTCGACAATTATCCATATACTCTGCACCGTCTCAAGCAGTTATCGGCTTGCACAACCATATAACAAATTAATTACTAACCAAAACTAACTCTACCTATATGAAAAACAATCGTTTACTTCAATCAGGAATAATTATTCTGGTTGCCCTATTACTGGGTTTTTATAATTTACCTGGTGAGATGCAGAAGCAGATTCTGCCTTTCCTCCCCTCTGAGATAACAGACCAGAAGGTTAGTCTGGGTCTGGATTTGCAGGGCGGATCTCAGCTGGATTACAAGGTAGATTTACGTGATGTACCTGAGAAAGATCAGGCAAACATCATCGACGGTATCATAAATGTCATCCAGAAACGCGTAAACGGACTCGGAGTATCTGAGCCAAACATCTACCCATCAGTAGTGGGAGACGAGCATCACATCATAGTAGAGTTAGCCGGTATCAAAGACCTCGATCAGGCGAAGGAAACAGTAGGCAAGACAATTCAGCTGGAATTCAAAGAACAGCGCCTCACTCCGGACACAAACCATGCCGCAGAAGTCAAATCTACAGCGGACAAATCTGTGACCGCAGCGAAGAAAGCCGCCGATTTCAAAATCTATGCTGAAGGAGAAGCTCAGGCCAATCCAGGCAAAGTCACCTATAATGAAAACAAAGAATTCCAATTCCGGGATCAGCTTCCTACAAGCTTAGCAGACGAAGCTTTCAAATTGAAAGTAGGAGAAATTTCAGACAAGACTCTCGAATCCACCAGCGAATACGCTCTGGACAGCGCAAGCAATGTAGTACAGATGAATGGCTACAGCATAATCAAAGTCCTCGAGAGACAGACTGCCGACAAGCAAATCAATGAGCCACGCAAAGTATCTACATCTGAGATACTGGTGCAATACAAAGGAATTCCTGGAGTCCCAGCCACTATCACTCGCACTGAAGAAGAGGCCAAAGCCAGAGCTACAGAAGCACTTACCAAGATACAGGGAGGCGCTGATTTCGCCGAAATCGCCAAACAATATTCCGACGACACAGATAGTAAAGACAAAGGCGGAGTGAAGACAGAGCCAGTATCGAAGGATGCAAATTATGTACAGGAATACAAAGATGCAGCAGATGCTCTGAAGAAAGTCGGAGACCTCAGCCCTGTGACCAAATCCCCTCTCGGCTTCCACATAATCAAAGCTCTCGCGATCACTGACGCGGTAAACAAAACAGTCAAAGAAGACCAGGTCAAGCTCGGCCGTCTTTTCTATAACTCATCAGATGATCCATGGCTCGCGACTAGCCTCAATGGTAAATATTTCCAGAGAGCTGATATCGGATTTGACCAGCTCGGACAGGCTCACGTCGAAATCACTTTCAATGCAGAAGGAGCCAAAATGTTCGAGGACCTCACTGCGAAAAACGTCAACAAACCTATAGCCATTTTCGTAGGCGGCAACCTGATCTCCGCTCCGAACGTAAACGAGAAAATATCCGGAGGTAAAGCCATCATTACTGGTAGATTTACTATCAAGAAAGCCCAGGATCTAGCTCGTGACCTGAACACAGGCGCAATCCCAGCACCGGTACTTCTAGTCGGACAATACAATATCGGCGCCTCTCTAGGACAGGACGCTCTCAATAAGAGCTTAATGGCAGGCCTTATCGGTCTGGCACTCATCGCTCTATACATGATTATCGTCTACCGTCTAGCCGGTGCCATAGCCACAATTGCACTATTCTTCTATACAGCTCTGCTGATTTTCCTTATCAAATGCTCTCTGCCTCTACCGGTCGCATTGGTGTTCGCCGTGGCGGTATTCGGCTTCCTGGTCTATAAGATATTGAACAGCAAAGAATCCGGACCTGAGAAATTGATAGCGCTCGTTCTCGCCTGCTTCATCCTATTCTTCATGAGCTTCCTCATATCCACTCAGGTGGTCATGACTTTGGCTGGTATTGCCGGTGTCATCCTCTCTATCGGTATGGCCGTAGACGCGAACATCCTCATCTTCGAAAGAGTGAAAGAAGAAATCCGTGATGGCCGTCCTCTGGAATCAGCCGTTAATGTAGGTTTCGACCGCGCATGGAGCTCCATCAAGGATTCCAATTTCTCATCTCTGATCACTTGCGCAATCCTCTTCTACTTCGGTAGCTCTATCATCCAGGGCTTCGCATTCAACCTGGCTGCCGGTATTCTGGTCTCCATGTTCTCCGCTATATCCATCACAAAAGTGCTTCTTCACGCCGCACTCAATACAAGCCTCGGCGAGTACAAAGGCTTCTTCGGAATCCCGAAGAGACATCACGCTAAATTACCTATAATCGCCAAACGCAGAATCCTATACTCTATATCTGCTATCACAGTAGTTCTCGCAGTTATCGCCCTATCGACCATGGGGTTGAAACCAAGTCTGGACTTCACTGGAGGCTCACTCATGGAAATCAAATTCGCCAAATCTATCAGTACAGATGAATTAACCAAATCACTACAAGACATCGGTAATCAGATAAACAAAGCCAAACTCGCGACTCCAGCCACCAAGCCTGCCACTCCAGCCATCACAGGTCTTCCAGCAGGAGTCACAGTCACAGCTCTGAACACAGACGGCACTCCACAAGCCAGCTCAGCAGCTGAGAATTCTCTCCAAGCTGACAGCAATGCACAGCTCGATACTAGCTCATTCCACGTAGTAACAAGCGGCGATGCTTTGCTTATCAAGTCGAAAGACATCTCCGCCATCGACCATGACGAAATCATCAAACAGCTCAAGGCCAAGTACGGCGAACTCGAAGAGAAACGCTTCCAATCAGTCGGACCTACTATCGGAGAAAGCCTACGCAATCGCGCATTCCTGGCTGTAGCACTCGCCTCTCTCGCCATCGTTCTATATATCGGCTTCGCATTCCGCAAAGTACCTTCATCAGTCGGTAAATGGAAATTCGGTATCTCAGCCATAGTCGCTCTCCTGCATGACACGCTGGTCATGATCGGTATCTATGTAGCTCTCGGACAAGTAATGGGAGTCGAGATCGACGCGCTCTTCATCACGGCAATCCTTACCGTAATGGGCTTCTCAGTACACGACACAATCGTAGTACTGGATAGACTTCGTGAAAAACTCAAATCTCCAGCGAAAGATAAGACATTTGCCGACCTCACGAACGACGCCGTAAACGAGACAATGTCCCGCTCTATCGGTACATCATTCACAGTAGTTCTGGCTCTGCTCTCCCTTATCCTCTTCGGAGCAGAAAGCATACGCGCCTTCAATCTCGCTCTGCTTATCGGTATCGTAGTCGGTACATATTCCTCAATCTTCATCGCCTCCCCTCTGCTAGTAGACTGGTACAACGCAGCGCATACTGCCAAGAAATAGCCTAATCTCGACACTATAAATCATAAAACCCCTGCCTAACCCGCGGGGGTTTTAAAATCCGCATGACAAGCCCGGAAAATTCCGCTAATATCCCTCTGTCCTGCGCTTGAGTCAAAGCTCAGCCACACATGCGTCGTTAGCTTAATGGATAAAGCTCCGGTCTTCGGAACCGGCAATGAGGGTTCGATTCCCCCACGACGCACCATAGAACCGGCCTCCTGCCGGTTCCCGTGCCGCCCAATGCGGCACACCTAAATAGAAGCGAAGCTTACCTAATTATATTTCAAATCGCCCCCACCCAAGATTATCCCGGCGAAGCCGCAGACGACAAAGCCCCTCTACCTACAGATTCTCGCC
>CAIOIA010000077.1 GCA_903858295.1 uncultured Candidatus Peregrinibacteria bacterium
CTGCATGACTCCAGCGTTCTGAAGATCCTTGCAATATCCGCTGTCCGGACCACCTGCCAGATAGAATGTCTTGCCGTTTACAAGACAAGGGGTTGCTGAAGGCTGAGTGGTGTTTGTAGTGTTGTAAGTATTATATGTGTTATAGGTGTTGCCGCCTGTTGGCTTGTCTGCCGGTTTATCTGCGGCATCTTTCGGAGGTATGATTATCTTAGGCAGAACCATGCCTTTCTTCGGGATCAGTTTGATTTGGTAGGAGGCTGCAGGTCTAACGTTCTTGACTACATCTGCCAATTTCAAGTCGGCGACTGGTTTTTTCGGATCTATCGCAGTAGTTCCATATAGAGATAGAGTGTATGGCTTGTCAGATGTTAATGATATTTTCGCCACTGGGAAGTCCTTCTGAGAAAGGTTTGTAGTAAGTCTGAGAAGTATTTGATCCGGGACATTTGGGTTTTTAGGGTTTGGTACCATCTTAAATGATACATATTTCTCAAGTGCTCTAAATGTATCCACTCCTGGAACATTAGTCATGACTGTATCTGAAACTACAATCTTGCCGTCGCTATCTTTCAATTCCAGATAAAGAGCTGGAATATCTTTACCGCCTGGCAATTGTGCGGCAGTGAATGACTCCGGACAACCTGTAAACAACATCATTCCACCGAGATCCTTGCCTCCCTGTGCGTCGAATGCTGAGAGATCTGTGTTCTGAGGAGAAACCGGAGCATTTTCGTCGTAGGTGACTAAAGATGGTGTGAACTCGAAATGGTCGAACTTGGTACAGACGACTTTAGCTGGTGGGAGAGGTGGGGCGTTCTTGTCGGCTGGGAGGGTCATTATTACATCATTCTTGGTTGGGTCACTTGCCAGATTAGGTGATATGGACGTAGTTTGATCCTTGAAATCAACAGATTTTAGTACATATTTAAATAATACATCGTTTGGTGAACTAAAATTTGAAACAATTTGTGTTCCCACTAACGTTACTCCTCCGTTTCCTATAGTTTCCAGAGTAAAATTTAGCTCTGTAAAAGCGATTTCTCCTGTCTGTGAGTTTATTGTGACCTTCTTTGAAGATGGGACAGTGTCATGATCTTCAAAGGTTTTTGTTACTTTTGGTATAATCTTGTATTCGGCCAACACATCTGAAAGAAGATTAATGTTATCACTTGTCGCTAAAGTGTAATTTTGCCCCTTATCGGTGCTTATATATCCTTGGAATGTTAAGCCTGTAATTGTTTCTTGTTTATTAGACAGACTTATAAACGATACGCCTAATACTTCATAGTTTGCGGATTTCACATCTATTGTCTGACTTTTTGGTGGTTTTTGCCAATTAGCCATAACCACCTGTCCTTTAACTGGTGGATCTGAAAGCTTACCACCAACAACTTTGATAGGAACCTGTACTACATCACCTAGAGCGTTTTTTACATTTACCTGATAATCACCAGCTTGTAGTCCTGCTGGATCTATTTTGAACACATTATTACCATCCAGGGGCGCGCTGATTTTCAGAATTGCATTAATATCAATCTGGTCTGCCGCGTGCGCCAGATTTATGAGAGAGGCGGCTCGGTTCGTTATGGGCTTTGAGGCTGGAGCCAATGCTGGTTGGACTATTAAGTCCGGAGCAATCGCTGGAAGAGGAGCAAGCTGTGCATCTGGAGTTATTGCTGGTGCCACTACCGGTGCTGGAGCAGCTGCTGGCGCAGCAGCGTCTGCAGCAGGGTCTGATTCAGGAGCTGCTGGAGTAAGAATGAGATTATTGGTGTCTCCGGCTGGAGGCGCGACTTGAGCCTCGACTACTGGCGATACAACTACTGGTGTTACAGGATTTGCGGCGGCTGCCGCGGCTGCTGCTTCATCGGCCTGTAAAACATTTTTTTCTGCTGGTGTGAAATCTTGCGCTAGTCCAGGCATTGCAGATTTTACCACTGGGGAAAAATCTTCTTGGGCCGGAGCATCTTCACGTGCTGGCGCTGGCGCTGCCTCACTTCGTTTCTGTGACTCTAATCGAAAGTAATATGGACCGGATTTCCTTGCTTCTTTGGCTTTGTCTAGATTGAAAACTAGATGTTCTGCACTGTCCTTAGAATACACACCTGCGTTCAAAAGATCTTGGTCACCCATTACATCGTAGGTTGTGATTCCATATGTGCCAGTAACTGTCATAATCGGAGTATCAAGATTTTGTTTGGACTCTGTTAAGTCATCAGTATAATTTGGAGTCTCAGGGGTTAATTCTGGTATATAGTTGAAAGTCCCCTTAAACAACCCGCCCTGATTTAGGGCTACGGCGAGGCCGAGAGCGGCGATTACGAGGGTGCTTCCACCTAGTAGAAGCCATTTTTTGTTGATTTTCATGTTTGTGTTTTTTTAGCGGTTGTTTTAAATATTCTTCTTATTATACACCTTTTTCCGCCCCCGTCAAAGTGCTTGTGCGAGAAAATCTTGAAGACGCGGATGCAAACAAAATCATGCTTCTGTCCGGCCAGAGAATTCACATTTGCACACTTACGCCCGGGCGTAAAAACATGCCCCGAAGGTGGCATGATTAAGCCATTTATATATTATTTCTCGCTAGATTGGACTTCAATAGCATGACTTCTAAATATATCACTAAATTGTCTATTCGTCCTGACGCTTTTGCCCCGCCCCTTGACGGCTCCTGGGATTCTGTCAGAATGTGCACTTAAACACAGAAACTATGAATGAAGAAGGAAATTCACACCCTAGTGATTCTGCAGCTGATGCCAAGAGGAAAACCATGCCAGAACTCGAAACTGTGCCTACCTCAGCGCAAAAGCCACGACACTCTTGGGTGCGCATACTTTTGAAAGTCGTGGTGACGCTGTTTGTCCTGATGTTCTCGCTAGCCATCACTGCCGCTCTACTTATATCACTGGCTTTCTGGTACGCTCTCGGCTGTCTGAAGGATCTTGCCCCTTTCGTGTACCATTATCCGGAGTTGTCGGGGTGGCAGCAGTCCGTCCCAGACAGGCATTATCTGATTCTTTTCCAGAATAATAATGAGCTTCGAGTTGGCGGAGGGTTTATATCTGCTTATGGCCTGCTTTCGTTTAGAAATGGGCTGCCGGTGAATTTCCAGATGGACGATGTCTATAATATGGACTCGAAGCGCACTCCCTTCACTCCCATGCCTTATCCGATGAGCGTTCTCATACATAATGCAGATGGAGCGCCCATATCATACGGCTTCCGTGACGCGAATGTGTCTCCGGATTTCCCTACAAATGCCGCCAAATTGACTGAATTACTCGGGAAAGAGAATACTGCCGCGCCTCAGATAGATGGTGTGATCAGTGTAAATTATTCCGTGCTGGAGAATCTGATGCAGATCGTGCAGCCTGTCGATGCGGATGGCGAGAAAGTATATGCTGGAAATCTATTTAGTCTGACTGAGCATGAAGTAAACAATATAGACAAACATAATCTGGAAGCGCTGAAATCAAGGAAAGGGTTTCTCTCAGAGCTCTCGAAAAGTCTTTTCGTAAAAGTGAAAGTGCATCCTGAATTCTGGCAGAAAATAATTGACCTATCTATAAATATGCTGAATCAGAAGGAGATACAGGTGTATCTGAGCTCACCTCCGCTTGAGAATTCTGTTCTAGCGAAAAACTGGGGAGGGAAATTCAGCGATGACGTAGATGGCGATGTGCTTGCCGTGAATGTGGCTAATTATGGAGGAATGAAGTCGGACAGATATATACGGCGAGATGTGCAGTATGAAGTGGATTTCTCCTATGACTCATACGGAAAACTGCATGCCAACGCTAAATTACAAGTGAAGCTGACTCATGATGGTGGAGATAACCCGCCGATTAGCGGGAAATATACCGGGGAAATCAGGGTGTATCGGAAGAGCGGAGAGATGCTGTCCAAACTTGTCGAGCTGGAGCCGGGGCAAGAACAGATTTATGAATTTAGCTATCCACTCGCTGATTCTGCGCTGTCTGATAATTCATATAAACTCACTCTAATTAAGCAGTCAGGTACGTGGGATCATTATCTGGTGAAGGTGAAATTCCCGGATGACATGGTGACATATAGTAGTGATTTCCAGGCGCGGGAGAATATCGCTGTGAATGAAGTGCAACTTGATGCGGACAAGTCGTTGTCGCTAAGCTTCGCACGTAGCCATCTGTCCGCTTATATCACTCATCAGAAAATGACGGATTTGAAGACTGTTGAATTGATTTTCAATAAGAAGATGGATGATGTGACGGCGCTGGACATACGGACTTATCAGATACAGGATGCTGATCTGAAGAACCCGACACATGATACTGTCTCTGTGGATTCTGTGGCTTCGGACGGACGCAAAGTAGTGCTTACTATCAGCGGGGTGACAGCGCAGGATGAAGAAAAGTATGTTTTGAAATTGAAGAATCTGAAAGATGCGGAAGGAATTCCTCTGGAGTCGGGCGCGAGTGAAGTCACACTGTATCAGAGACTTGATACCGCTCTATGATTTTCTGATTCTGTTCACGATTACCGCCAGATCTGCGCGAGTAACCACTGAGTCTGGCTTATGATTTACGCTGACTATTTTCAGTTTGGCTAGAGTTGCAGCGTAAGAAGCGTAAGTGTTATCGCCTGTATATGCCTGGCTTTTGCCGAGTCCCGGTATCACGTTTTTCACCAATATTTCATAGAAATTCTGGTATGTCAGATTATTGTCAGGATTGCTTTCGAAATCAGAAGGATAGACCAGATTGGACAGCTTCATATTGCCGAGCACACCGATAAAATGTGAATTCTTTACTGTATCCACCGGACGGAAAGTGAGATCATTGTAGCCTCGAATCAGTCCATCCATAGCCATTTCCGTGATGTCCACATAAGCATAGTGACTTAGCGGGACATCTGAGAAGAAGTAAACCATCGATTTGGCCTGTATCAGTGTATCCTGAAGTTTGCGCACGTCCAGGTCACGAGGCTGAACATTTCCCTGTATTGACAATGCAGCAGCTGCTCCTACTGCCTGGCCTACTGACATCACCACCGGCTGCAGGCGGGTGGTACCGTTCACTATATGAGATACTGAGATGTTTTTCTCCGCAACCAGAAGGCCATCGTAATCCTTCGGCACTGTGACTTCATATGGGATTTGATATGGCTTGACCTCATAGAAGACATCACCGATGCCTGTACTGCAGAAGTGCAAATCTATAGGATAATCCCCTATCGCTATGCTGGAAGGGAAGAATTTCGAGCGACCAGTCTCTGCGTTTACCATTACATCAGGCTGAGTCAGTCTGTATTCTCCTACCAGTCTGCGACTTTCTCGCATGTAAGGAATTTTCGCGAATCCGTCAGCTGTATTGAATTCATTATATATTCCATAATTATCCAGTCCTAATTCTGTCTGAAGGAAATATATAAATCCTCGGGAATAATCTTTCGCCATCTCGAGCACGGGCTGACGATCGAGACTGTCCAGCTCGGCTGTCGTAGCGTGAAAATCATTTCCGCATGAATGACTTGGTATGTTTATAAGTAATTTATTGTTTGGCAATTTGCCGTAGTTCTGGACATAATTTGCATCGAAATCACTGCTTGCATGCAGCCTTTCATCCTTCTGAGTCAGACAGCGATAATTTTCCGGATTATATTTCTCGGGTTTTACAGGAGTCTGAGGTGTCACAAATTTCTTGAGAATAGCCACATAAGTAAGTGGCTGTATGCATTCATCCGCCACCTTGTTCAGAGCTTCAGTAGAGTCCTGCTCATATCCCAAATCATAAGGCACACTCGCTATATACATGACATCTCCGTACTCAGTGGCATCTATCATCACTTTACTGTTCACAATTGTCGATTTACCGCTGGTGTCAGTGAATTGAAGTCCCTTGATTAATTTGTTTTCCTTATAGATTTTGTCGACTTTTGCGTTCAGGAATACTTTCAGATGAGGGGTAGCTTTTACCATTTTCTGGATCACCTCATTGCCGACTGAAGGCTCGAAACAGAAGCTACTTACCTTGCATTGATGTGTCTCATCGAGTTTACCTTTGGATTTGTAGTAGTCTATGATTTGCTTTTTGATTTCCAGGAACATGCCAGTCGAAGTCTCTTCATGGCCGTCTATAGCCGCTACTCCAGCTGAGCTAAGCATACCTCCCAGCCAATCAGTCTCCTCGAAGATACAAGTCTCTACTCCCAAGCGCGCTGACTGCATGGCAGCTGCCACTCCTCCGCTGCCCCCGCCTACCACCGCCACGGGACATTCAATTTCTTTGACTTTTTTCTCGGCGAGGTCCGTCTCGATGTGACTTTTGGCCGATTCGGTCTGAGCGACAAGTCTCGTCTTGTCGACGTAGAGTGATCCTGTGAACAGGCTGCCATTACCTAGAATTACGGCTGCTGATAGAGCCAGGACTATGGCGAGCATCAGAATTACTTTTTGTTTTTGTTTCATGATGGTGCGTGGATGGCTTGTAAATCTAGTTATTATAGCAGAAATAGGGCGACATGAAAATACCTTGATTTTAATTCCGGATATCGTATGATTGGCCGGTAGAACCAATTAGTGGATTTTTATGGCTTTGAGCTATGGGGTGAAGTTTAAGAAACTAAACTTTTCTGGAAAAGTTCTAGTGGAGAAAGAAGGCGAAGTTGTTTTCGACCGAAAATATCTGAGACTGAAGGGCAAGGGCGCAAATGATCACGGCGAAATCGTGAATTTCACTGATATCAAGGAAGTAAAAGCAGGCAAGGATGAATTTGTATTTAATACTTTCTCTTCTGATAAATTTATTTTGTCTAAATTCAGCGGCAGTCTGGAGAATTTTCTGGATGATTTCTATCACATGAAAAACGAGTTCTTCGCAGAGAACCTTTTCATGAAGAGAGGCATGCTTATGGGACAATTCGACTGTACGGCTGAAGTCTCCGGACAGACCGGCCCCTCTCTGAATAAAGGTAAATGCGTGATACAGTTCTATGAAGAAAGTATCATGGTGATCCCCGTGCATGCCGATGTATTCGTCATACATCTGAGCTTCATGAAGCATCATAGATTCGATGAAGATGAATATGTACTAAATATCGAGACCGATAGTGGCGCGAAAGTAAATATTTCCAAACTTGGTTCGCATTTCGAAGATGCGCAGACTACTCTGGAGAAATGTCTGGAGAAAATGTATCAACGCGTACTGAATCAGCTGAATAATGTGTTGAGTGGATTCTCTCTCGCAGTGCTACTGAAGCTGGCTTACGCTATACGTGATGGACGAGCTGTGCTTGTGAATTCTTTGAAAAAAATCGATGCTGCATTGCCATCGAAGGTGATGGAGCTGGCTTTCTCTGGAAATCCGGAATTAGAGAAAAAAATTCAATATCTGCGAAGTCTGGATAAAGAAGAACAATTTTTTGTAGGATTTTCTCTGCAAAATGTATCGGATTCTCGTGATATCCGAGTGCGAGCGTGGTTTCTATGTGCTCTGCCTTCACTGAATATAATGGTTATGGGCATCAGCAATAATCCTACTGATCAGAGAGTATTCTTTTTCAGAATTGTGATGGAGCAGGGCATCGCGTCTGACAAAGTGGAAGCGAAAGTACTGGAAATAAATCAATGCATGGTGATTTTTGATTATGATCTTTCTCCACTGCTGAAGAATAAAGAAGAATTACGAAAGACCAAATATCGCGTAGCTATACTGAGAATGGCCTTCCTCAGACTTTTCAGGAGATCTTTTGTCGGAGTAAGCCAGGCTGTGGATCTTGAAAGATTCAAAACTGATTCCGATAAATTCTTCTCGCAAGCAAAAATTCTTCAGAGACCGCAACAGAGACATCGACAGATATTCAGACCGACTCTTAAATAAATTTATTATTATTTAATATATAAACTATGACTGCACATTTCACAGACGCAAATTTTCAGGAAGAAGTAGTGAATTCGAAAATTCCTGTACTTGTAGATTTCTATGCCGAATGGTGCGGCCCATGCAAACAGATGGGACCATCGATAGACAAATTAGCTGAAGAATTCCATGGCCGTGTGAAGATCGGGAAGCTGGATGTAGACGCTAATCCCGTACAGAGCGGAGCTTTCCAGATTCGCAGTATCCCGACTCTAGCCATGTTTGTGAATGGGAAGCTGGTGGGCGAACCGATGCCTGGATATAAGAGTGAAGAAATGCTTAGAAAAATGATAGAGGGAATGATAGTTGAGAGCGCTTAGTGAATAGCGCAAAGTGAAAAGTTGATGGATGTGGATGAATAGAATATTGAAAATTCATACACATCCGTTTTGGATACTGCTCATTTTCTTAACACAAAGTAGACTGATTCTTAGTATTCTTCAGAGTGTTTGCAGAAGTGAGAATTGTGAATTCTTCTTGTGCTTGCGTGGCGAGCTGTGGATTTTTCGATAATAATTTTGCCGCTTTTGCAGACTCTTGCTGAGCATACTCATCACACAAATTATTGTACTCATTATCCGCGTGGCCCTTCACCCAGATATATTTTATCGATAAATTTTTTCTGTATTCATCAATTTCTTTCCAGAGATCGAGATTTGATTTCCGCTTCCAGCCGAGGTTTAACGTCTGAATAAGTAAATTGGAATCCGAAAATAATTCTATAGAATAATCAGAATAATTCTTTGATACGTAATTGAGTGACTCCAGAATTGCCTGCATCTCCATGCGATTATTTGTGGTGTGCAGAGAATAATTACTGCGATGAATTATTTTTTCTGATGATGATTTTATTATTTTTTCGTTCTCATCAATGAGTATAAACGCCCAACCACCAGGGCCTGGATTCCCGATACAGCTGCCATCTGTGAAGAGTCTGATTTTTTTCAAAATTATTTTTTATTTAATATTCAAACAAATTTTAGTGCTTTGCCAACAAAAAATATAGTGCATTGATGTTGCTATTTTGAAGATTCTTTCATATAGTGTATTTGCTTTTGGAATACCAAAAACATTTATCCATAAAAAAATAAAATATGGCAACAAAGAAAAAAGTAGTAAAGAAAGCTGCAAAAAAACCAGCAAAGAAAGTAGTAAAAAAAGCTGTAAAAAAAGCAGTAAAAAAAGTTTCCAAGAAAAAATAGTCTTGGATCACAAATTCAAGTTTAAGAAAGCCCTAATTAATAAATAGGGCTTTTTTGTTGCTATTTTCTTTTGATTGCAGCGGTTTTATGCTATGAGTATCTCAGTATAAAGCTCTCAAATTTATGGGCAAAAATTCAAAAAAGAAAAACAAAATATCTAAAGGAAAGAAAAATATTTCTCTTGCCAATCAAGAATTGGGAAATGAATTTCTAGAAGATGTAATTAAGAAGTTGGAAGATGGTGCAGAGAAAAGTAAATCATCTACGAAGGAAGACCCTCAAATCTCTGAGATTCAGGAAGCAACATTTCAGCCTGTGAAAATTATTGGCACGGCTGATAGTGAAGATTTATCTCCAGCGAAGAAGCCAGCTTCAAAATTTAAAAGATTTTATGCTCAATGCGGTTTACATTTCAGGGCTTCTTTCAAGCCTGTGAAGTGGCTGATAATTCTTACCATGCTGCTTATTTTACTTATTGCTGCAGCGTGCATCACTGTGTACATGATCTGGGGGAAGAATCTGCCTGATGTGAGAAATCTGAAAGACACTACTTTTGCGGAAACTTCTACAATTTATGACAGAGATGGAAATATTCTTTACAAAATATTCGGTGATGAAAATAGAACTTATGTCCCGCTGGAGAAAATAAATAAGAAAGTAATAGACGCTACTATCTCTATCGAAGATAAAAATTTCTACAATCATTTCGGCTTTGACCCTGTAGGCATCGTGAGAGCTCAGCTGAATAACATGAATGATGATAATAATATTCAGGGAGCATCGACTGTGACCCAGCAGCTGGCTCGAAATCTATATCTGTCTTCAGAGCAGTCTTTCGATAGAAAGATGAAAGAAATTATTCTGGCAGTACAGATAGAGTGGTATTACTCTAAGGATCAGATTATAGAAATGTACTTCAACAAGATTCCTTACGGTTCAAATGCTTTCGGTATAGAAGCTGCTTCGAAAACTTTTTTCGGGAAACCGTCGTCAGATCTGGACCTAGTAGAAGCCAGTATTCTAGCCTCACTTCCGAAGGGACCGTCTAAATATTCTCCTTATGGAAATAATAAGAAGGGGTTGATGGGGTATTGCAAAGTAGAAAATTGTGATTCGCCTGATGACAGCAATTATGTCTGGGGAAGGAAAGATTATGTGCTTGAGAGAATGCTCGAAGATGGCAAGATCTCACATGAAGAATTGATGCAGGCATGGGAGGAAGGATTTCAGGTAAAGTTTCAGGACTTGAAGCAGACTATAGTGTCCCCTCATTTTGTCTTCTATGTGAAGGACTATCTGGAAAAGAAATATGGGAAAGAATTGGTAGAGAGTGGTGGACTGGAGATTAGGACAACTCTCGATCCGACACTGCAGTCTAACGCTGAGAAAGTTTTGGCTGATAATTATGAGGCTCATGTGAAAAGTTATGGAGCGAACAATGCTTCGCTGGTTTCGCTTGATCCGAAGACTGGAGGAGTACTCGCCATGGTGGGCTCTGTGAATTACTGGCTTAATGATATAGATGGACAGGTAAATGTGGCGACTAGCCTACGACAGCCCGGCTCTGCCTTCAAGCCTCTTGTCTACGCCAATGCTATAGAGCAGGCTGGAATAGGATCAGGAACTGTACTCGGAGATTACAAGACAAAATTTGCTGACAATTATGTACCAGTGAATTCGGACAATCAGTATCTCGGGAAGATGAATATACGCAAAGCCATAGACTGGTCACGAAATATCCCTGCGGTGAAGGCATGGTATGTCGGCGGAGAGGAAGAGAAAGTTATGGATTTCCTGGATAAGGTAGGTGTGACGAGCCTCAGAGAATTTAAGAATGCATATAATAGTGACCCTACTAGGCACTGGGATTTCAGCTACGGACCTTCTATGGCCATAGGCAGTGGAGAAGTGCGCTTGTTGGATCTGGCGGGCGCTTATGCCGCCTTCGCGAATGATGGAAAATTCATGAAAGTAAATCCGATCCTGGAAGTGAAAGATAGAGATGGAAATGTGTTGGAGAAATTCACCGATCAGGGAGTACAAGTGATGAAGCCAGAAACAGCTTTTATCATTAATGACATACTATCGGATGTAAATTCCAAGCCGGCGGGCTCATGGAGGGATGTACTGACCATAAAGGGACAAAACATCGCTTCCAAGACAGGGACCTCGAATAAGAAAGTCGGAAAAATCAATTATCCGAACAATCTCTTGACTATCGGCTATACTCCGACCATATTGGCTGCTACATGGGTGGGGAATTCGGATGGGAAAGAGACTTCTGTCAGAGCCTGGGGTGAATTTACTGCAGCGCCTATGAATAAAGCCTTCCTCGAATTGGCTCTCAAGGACAAACCTATGGTACCCTTCACTAAGCCGGATGATATGATTAAGGTAGGAAGCGAATACTATCCTCCGAATTGGGATAAGAATAAAAATTATGACGCCTCATTCAAGCCGCTTGTCCTGAAAGATTGTACTGATGAGGAGAGGACGAAAGATCCGGTGCCGTGCAAGACGAAGGAGCAGCAGACTGCGGATGACGCGAAGAAGTTACTTGATTCACTTACTATATCACCCACTGGAGCTGAGAGGCCGATAAGTGTATTAAAAACTCCACCAGTCACAAGAACTGATAAATCCCAACCAATCACCATAACCCCATAACAGTAAATATATGAAAGAAAGTCTGACAAGTGTTCTGAAGACAGTAGTTAAGGTTTTCGTAGGAATTATAGTAGTAATGCTTCTTATCAATATTATGAGCTTCTTCACGGTAGTAAATGCCGGAGAAAGAGGCATACTTCTGCAACTCGGAACTGTGAAAGAAGTATATGAGCCAGGCTTGCATTTCCAGGTACCGCTTCTGACAAATGTCGTGATTATGGATGTACAGACTCAGAAATCACAGGACACTGTAGATGCTGCGTCGAAGGATTTGCAGCAGATAGAGGCTACTGTAGCTCTGAATTACCATGCTGATCCAGGAAACGTGGATAAAATATATCAGCAAATAGGAATGGATTATGCTTCGAGAATTATCGATCCTTCCATACAGGAGAGCGTGAAAGAAGTGACTGCGCAGTACACAGCTGAAGAACTTATTGCGAAACGCGCCGAAGTGAAAACATTGATAGTGAAATCCTTACAGGAGAGACTGAAGCCTTATAATGTGATCGTCGATGATGTATCTATCGTGAATTTCAATTTCTCCGCTGAGTTCAACGCTTCCATCGAGTCCAAACAAACGGCCGTACAAAGCGCTCTGAAGGCTGAGAATGATTTGAAGAGAATTCAGATAGAGGCACAGCAGAAGATCGAGACTGCGAAAGCGGATGCCGAGTCCATCAGAATTCAGGGAGAAGCATTGAAAGACAATAATGGCCTGGTTCAGCTGAAAATGGTAGAGAAATGGAATGGTCAAATGCCTTACTACATGGGGAGTGGACAGCCGTTAATACAATTACCTACAATTAAATAAATGTCTACAATCGGAATTATCAGCAGAGACGTGGTGACGAAAGACAGGATTCTCGAGGCGATGAAGGCGCAGGGACATGATGCTATGGTGGTGACCGGTGCTGTATTTGATGCCGGGGCGTTCGATCTCGTAATGGTGGATCTGGATGACTCAAATGCCATGCTTGTACTCAAGCAGCATGGATATAAATGCCTGGCTTTCGGAGGAGCGAACGAAGAAGATAAATTGAAGGAAGCCAGAGCGAGCGGATGTGATAGAGTGTATAAACATGGAGAATTTTTCAAAAAGATTCTGCCTGATTTGAAAATCTAATTTCGCATTACTGATTGTCATGAAATATCTGGAAAATTACGAAGATCTTGCTGGTGTCTTGCACAAGGCATGGAATAAGAGAGCTGATTATGTCGAGAGAGGCGAGCTGGAAGCATTCAGGCTGATTACGAAGGAGGAGCTGGGCATTCCACTGGCTGTGGATATTTATGGCTATAGTAGTAAGCCGTGCGCTGTCCTGCAGCAATACGATTTTGACATCAGTGAGAATGAATTGGAGTTACTAGAGGAAGTTCTGCGAGCTGAATTTCATGTGGCAGAGTTTTTCTATAAGCGGAGGTTTCGAGTAAAGGAAAGCCCTGAGAGTGGCGGAGAAATCAGCGGGAAGCCTGTAGAGATTGTGGTTCAGGAGTATGAGCATAAGTTCCTGGTTAATCTGAATAATTATCTGGATACAGGGCTTTTCCTGGATCACCGCGATACGCGGAAGTGGGTGGAGGAGATGGTGAGGGGAGCGCAAAGTGCAAAGCGTAAAGCGCAAAGCTTGGCGGAGGAAGTGCAAAGTGCAAAGCGCGGGGTGAACAGTGATGGTGGGTATCAGGTTTTGAATTTGTTTGCATATACAGGGTCTTTCTCAGTCTATGCTGCGGCCGGGGGTGCCACCATGACTCATACAGTAGATCTGTCCAAGACTTATTGCGACTGGGCGCGCCGCAATATGGAGATGAATGGTTTTGCGAAGGAGCAGCACTGGATATACAGGATGGATACTTTCGAGTTCTACAGGTATGCGGCGCGCAAGGGACTTAGATTTGATCTGATAATACTCGATCCCCCCACCTTCTCGCGCAATAAGGGAGAGAATTTCAGCGTACAGAGAGATCATTATGAATTGGTCATGTCAGCTATAGATCTGATGAAAGACGATGGAGAATTGATTTTCTCGAATAATTGTCTGGATTTCGTGCTTGACTGGCGGATCAAGAGAGATTTCGAAGTGCGCAATGTACAAAATCTGACAGTTCCGATCGACTTCAGAGTGGATACTGCTGCGGAAGAAGACGATTTGTACAGACAAATTCACAATTGTTATCTGATAAGTAGAAAAAGCAGTTGAAAAATCCAAATCTTTTCGATAATATCAGCTCACACTTTAGCGGGTGTAGTACAATGGTAGTACAATAGCCTTCCAAGCTGAGGACAGGGGTTCGATTCCCCTCACCCGCTCCA
>CAIOIA010000078.1 GCA_903858295.1 uncultured Candidatus Peregrinibacteria bacterium
GAGGGGAAATCCTGCATTTCGTAAGACTGAATGAGAAAGGAATTATAGACCGTATGGCAATACGTGATCCGTCCTTCTGTAATTGGCCTCTATTCGGTGAAATCGGACCCGGTAACATAGTCCCTGATTTCCCTCTGTGTAATAAATCTCTGAATCTGAGTTATTCCGGATGTGATATGTAATTCTGGCCGAATTGGATTGCCAGTAGATGAAGATTAAGATAAGTTTTGACAGTCTAAGGTGAGCTCGAGTGGCGAAATGGCAGACGCGCTACGTTCAGGTCGTAGTGGCCGCAAGGCTGTGGAGGTTCAACTCCTCTCTCGAGCACCAGACAGCACAGAATTGTGTATTTCTGCGTTACTGCAAAAAATAGCTTTCTCACCGTACCGTTTGTACGGCTCGGGCGCAATTTTTTTTGTGCCTTGAAATACCCAATTCTGTGCTGTCTGGTGGCTTTTTCGTGTTTTGTGAAATTTGCTTTCTCACCGTACAACTCGTACGGCTTGGGCGCAAATTTTCTTGTGCCTTGATATATGCAATTCTGTGCTGTCTGGTGGCTTTTTCGTGTTTTGTGAATTCACACTCTATTCTTTGTTGCTGCAATATTGGCCGGAAGGGAGTAGTGTGAAGGTTGGTGAATTACTTCTTAATTTTAGTTTATGGGAATTATTATCAATTGGATCATCTATGCGTTGGCTATCGGGGCGAGTGCTTATCTACTGCCTGGAATCGGGGTCGATAGCGTGACGACGGCTTTGCTTGTGGCTGTGGTGCTAGGGCTAATAAACGCAGTGCTTAGACCGATACTTCTGATTCTTACTTTGCCTGTAAATATTCTGACTTTCGGACTTTTCACACTGGTCATCAATGCTGCATTGGTGCTTCTGGCAGCTAATCTAGTTCCTGGATTTAGAGTGGATGGGTTCTGGTGGGCTCTTCTTTTCGCTCTAGTGCTTTCAATCATAAACGGCATACTAGGCTCACTGGCGCACGATGAAAAACGTTAACTAATCAGTATACTTCAGCGGTCAGCGCGAGCTAGTGTGAGAGGATTCTCTCTAAGTGGAGAAGGCTTGCCGAAATATTGGACTATGAAAGAAACTTCTTTGCCCTGATATGTGCCTCGAGCCTGGCCGATGCCTGTCTCAGTATAATTGCGATTCAGGATGTTCTGCTGCTGCTCTGAAGAATTGAGCCAGTCAACTCCTGAGTCTGCAGAGTTGTCTAGATCGATAGCAACGTTTTCTCCGGCTGCTGCGTAGTTATAGCCCACTTGATCAAGCCAATACCAGAATTGTGTATCGCTATGTGTGCCTTGTAAACCGCTTAATGAAGCAATTTCCTGAGCCTTGAGTTGAGCTGCTTTTTGTAGTTTGGTGTTTGTGTGGAGGGCTGGCACATCGGCTTCCTGACGAGTTTGATTTGAAAGATTTACAATTATGGTAGGAAGGACTGATGAATATAATTGATTATTTATTTGGGAGAAATTCAACAGTAACCCGATAGGAAGTATCAGAAGCAAGACTAAGACTGATTTTATTTTTGGTTTAATATTATTCTCCATAGATTTTTGTATCTAGGTATTCTACCAAATTTGGAGAGAATTTGGAAGGCTAGAATCGTGGAAAATAACCATATCGGCGAGAAGGACAGCCAAGGTGACTATTTGTCGCTGGTTTATGAAAATCAAAAATCAAAACAATCAAAGCAAATAATAGAATATCAAATCTTAAGTCTTCTCACCCTCACCGAGCGCCTTATACAAAAACTGTCAAACTTAGAATCAGCAGAGCAGGCATACAGGTAGAAGTGACCATCGCTCCAATAGCCAATGGAGATATTATTTTGTGCATATAGAGAAGATTCAGGTAAGACAGTACAGGGCGTGGCTATCCAGTGCCCATTCTCCAGCGGTTTTCCTCTTCTCACGGCATCCATTTGCGCTGTGAGAAATGTCTCATAACCAAGGCCACTATATCCTTCGGCTCGAAATTCTTTCATCAACTTTTCTGTCTTTTCAGGATTAGTAAGAATCAGAATCCTATCATTATTTTCGTGTAGATCTTCTTTTGTGGCCACGATATCGATAGTCCAGCCATTATTCTCGTTTATCCAGTGTGATTTGGATTTGCCGCCTGTAATTTTCAGCTTCTTACCATCTTCTATTGCTTCGAATTTATCCGCTTCATATATAAGCTCATTATCCTTGATCTGATCCCAGACAAATGTATTTTGCCTGTTGATTCTTAGTTCTGCTCTCTTGGCATCAATTCTCCGGCCTATTGTGCGAATATTCAGGGCGATCGGACTCAGCTGAAGTTTTGGTTCAAGGCCTTGCACCTGCATCTCGTTATATAGTCTAACCTGGTCTACAGTGAGCCATGAAAGTACTTCAGCACATGTCGGCATGGTGAACTTAGTTCCGACGAAGTTTACTGCGTCCGTATTTGGAATTCGTTTGGTGAGATCTGTAGGATCTGGAATAGTCTCAGCGCTGCCATCATAGTCAGCTTCATAGAAATATGTTCCCGGATTCTCTGGATTTTCACGTATTAAAGGGGCCGTGATGAGTTTCGCAGAATTTGCCGGATCAGGCAGCTTGTCATAGAATTTCAGCGTCTCTACGGAACGATTGTAGTCTCTCTCCAGATCATCCTGTATTTCTCTCACTTCCGGAAGGAGTGATAACTTTACTGCTGCCTGACCACATCTGTATATACTGCTGGAGCCCTGTGCTGTGGCTGTTTGCTGAGTACTAATTGCTTCGGTGATTCCAGAAACTTTAGGGTCGGATTCTGGCGATTTGCCCTCGTTTTCCGAAGATTGTTCATTAGATTCCCAAATTCTGCGCTTGATTCCACGAGCTAATTCCGCAAACATCCCCATATTCACATTTGTTATTTTCCTCTAATTGTACATCAAAACAGCCGTTTTCTCAAGGATGACTGTGAGAAAACGGCTTCATTGATATCGATATTCCCCCC
>CAIOIA010000079.1 GCA_903858295.1 uncultured Candidatus Peregrinibacteria bacterium
CATTTCCAGATTGATAATGATCAAGCCCCTTGGCATCCTTACTGGCCTTATACTTCGAAGGAAGCATCTGACGCTGGTCTGAACTTCTGGGACGCTGTGAATGCAGGACTAGGCAAAGATAAAGCTCTGGCGACTACAATCAATCCTCTGATTTATGTACAGAAATATAAGAATTCTCAAAGTTCAACCACTGTGCCTGATGCCGCCCCTAAGACATCTAATATTGTCACACCGACGCCTACTGTCAGCGCCCCATCTACAAATACAACAACTACAGTATCTACTACGACAAATGTCTCAGGAACTACCACAGAAGACCAGTTGCCTCCGAGTAATGATACTGATGTTACCCCAGCTTCTCCTGTGAATGTAGTCAGTCAGCCAACAGTCACTGTGAAACCTGTGGATAAGCTGGCTGAGTTCCAATTGAAATATGATAATTCGTTTACTGTCGGATCGCCCTCTGTATTCCTGGTAATTGCTCTGGATGATTCTGGAAATGTGATCAATGATTATAAACCCGAACAGGATATATATCTGAAAATTGAAAATGGAAGTGCCACTCTTGAAAAATCTTATCTGTCTGCGTCGGATTTCGTAAACGGCTCTGCCAGATTTACACTTACTCCTACAGCCGGATTCGGGATCAGAGTAAGCGTCTCTAATGGAAAAGTAACCAAGACCTCCGATATCATTCAGGAAAGTTTATTTAAGGATATTGGCTTAAACAATGAGAATTATGTGGCTGTGAATTTCCTCAAAAACAATGATGTGGTGAGAGGGTATGCTGATGGTACTTTCAAACCTGAAAATCCAGTATCCAGAGTCGAAGCTCTTAAATTTATATATGAGGGACTTAACAAAGAACTCAAAACAGTGAATATCCTGGAGTTCAGAGATACTGATTCGAAAGCCTGGTATGCACGCTATATAGCTTCTGCTCAGAGAGATGGAGTAGCTAAGGGGTATGATGGAAACATCTTCAGGCCTGCTGCTACAGTGACCAGAGCTGAATTTATCAAGATGCTGGTGGAAGCAGCCGGTCTCGACGGTGCTGGATATCCAGTAGATGTGAAACCTTATGATGATGTAGAGAAGGGCGCCTGGTATGCCAGTTATGTCACTCTAGCCAAGGACAAGAATTTCATTGATTCAAGCTCTAATTTCATCAAGCCAAACGCAGAACTGACTAGAGGCGAGGTAGCCCAGATCCTCTATAGAATCATAGTTATGCGTGCATCAGGTAAAATCAAATATGATCGCAGTCTCGCTGTAAATAATGATTTGATTAGCAATTATTATTCTACATATCAGTGATGAAATTATAGTTTATGGCTATTTGTTCACGATTTGACTGATAGGCAAATCTATTGACTATAGTTCATCTATTCCTATAAAATCCATTTTGCATTTAATCATAGCTATTTTAGCTTGTTTAGACTCCTTGCGCCCGTAGCTCAGATGGATAGAGCAGTGCCCTTCTAAGGCAAAGGTCACACGTTCGAATCGTGTCGGGCGCACCATTAAGTTTCATTTAATCAGCATTATGAAGCTTCAGGTAAATGAAAAGATTATCAAGGTTTACCATCATCATGTATTCTTTTTTTTGTGGAGAGGTGTCAAGGTTTGGTCGGCTATTCTGCCTTTTCTGCTACTCACATTCATGTTTAGAAGTCTGATGCCTGTAATGTGGCAGCTCGCGATAATTGCTACCACTATAGTAGGTTTTGCTTTGGTTCATGCTTATGATTTTGTGATGTATTACTTGGACACTTTGATAATTACAAATCAGAGAGTCGTTCATCTGGATTGGATAAATCCATTTAAGTATCTGGAGACACAGGCCATGCTGGATGATATACAGAATGTGGAATCTGTGGAGAATGGCTTCCTGTCTGAACTTAAAATTTTTGATTTTGGAGAGTTCCAAATAGAAACGGCTTCTACCAGAACAGTTATAAAGTTTTCTCAAGCTCCTGATCCGGAGGGAATTAAATTCTTCGTCACTGATCTCTCTAGACGGCATGCTGCTGTGGATGTGATAGATGATAAACGTGCCAAGTACCCATCACAGATACAGTCAGGTAAAACAGTGGAAGAGATAAGACTGAAGTAGCCAGATTAGTTGTTTATTGGTATTCTCCAATTTGTATTTATCGATATATAGTGACTATCAAAAGATTTAATCAGGGGGAGACCATGAAATCCTTCAGTAGAAGCGATAATCTTGCTGAAACCGAGATTAAGATAGAGAATACTCTGCGTCCACGTAAATTATCGGAATATGTCGGTCAGGATGAAGTTAAGCTGAATTTGAATTATCTTATAGAAGCAGCGAAAATCAGGAAAGAGCCTCTGGATCATGTCTTGCTGCATGGACCTCCTGGACTTGGTAAAACAACTCTTGCAAATATAATAGGTAATGAAGTGGGCGTGAATGTCAGAGTGACTTCAGGGCCTGCGCTAGAGAAACAGGGCGATATCGCCTCAATCATCACAAACCTGAAGGAAAACGATATACTCTTCATAGATGAGATACATCGTCTTAAGCCCGCAATTGAAGAAATTTTGTACTCGGCTATGGAGGATTATGCGATAGATCTGGTCATAGGTAAGGGGCCTGCGGCTAAGACTATGAGACTTAAGTTGCCTAGATTTACACTAATAGGTGCTACTACGAAGATGAGCATGCTGTCATCCCCTCTTCGTGATAGATTTGGGGCTGTATACAGATTGCAATTCTATTCGGAGGATCATATTACTGAGATACTGATGAGATCAAGCCAGCTTCTGAATGTGCGTATAAGTGAGCCTGCGGCTAGATTATTAGCTAGATCATCAAGACAGACCCCAAGAATCGCGAATAGACTGCTGAAAAGGGTTAGAGATTTCGCTATGGTAGAAGGAAATCTGGAAGTAAACGAAAAATCAGTGAAGAACTGTATGTCGACTCTTGGGATAGATGAATTGGGGCTGGATGAGGGAGATAGACAGATCCTGACAGCTATTATAGAGAAGTTTAGAGGAGGTCCTGTGGGAGTCAGTAGTATAGCAGCTGCTACCAGTGAGGATGAGGATACTATCGAGGATGTCTATGAACCATATCTATTACAGCTCGGAATGATGGAGAGAACGAGTAGAGGAAGGATTGTCACTGAGAGAGGATATAGTCATCTTGGGTTTGTAATACAAAAAGAGGTTTCCAAATAAATATTAATCAGTTTCATCCATGAATATAAGAAAAGTCTTAGTTTTATGTACTATCTTGATGGGTATGCTGGGCTTGAATGCATGTCAGAGTGCGGGCGGTAACGCTCAAGTGAAGAATTTGGCTCTGAATCAGGATAAACGGATGGGAGTGATACAGTCTCTTGGTGGTGCGCATGTATCGAGCCAAGCAACTCACCTTCTACGTCTGGATGATGGGAAAACTCTTTTTCTGAAAAGTGCATTGATGGATTTGGGAAGCCCGAAATATGCTGCTAAAGAAGTAGAAGTGGCTGGAAGTATCCTGCGTACTACTGATGGAAATGAGTTGATGGATGTTATGAATATTGATTTGATAGATCGCGATACAAGTGTGATCCCTACGATTCCTCAGTGGGTAAATTATTCTCAGCCACAGTTACAGATAGGTCTGAAATATAGAGATGATTATAAATTGCAGGAAGATCAAGATTCTCTTACACTCACTAAAATTCCAAAACCTTCCCAGCCTGACGATGGACTAGCTGTCTCTGCTATCGCCAATGCTTCTAGTGCATCCGGTACGGCTTCCATAAGCCCTAAAAACGAAGCTTTTATCAGTGTGAAAGTGATTTCCAGAGATATTAATTATAATTTATTGGAATACCTTGGCGTAGTAAGTGATAGTGCCTCTGATCTGCTCTCTAAGGGCTTGGTGAAAAGTAAAATCACGCAGAAGGCTTTGGATTCCTATAAATCGGCGAAAAGTGATGGCACTGAAGTTAGTTATTTCGTCAAGTCTGGATTTACTTATCAATTGAAGTTTACTGCCGGAGATTCATCGACTCAGGTAATTGATCAGAATCTGTTTTATGATGTGCTGGCTTCAGTAAATTTTGGGACCGACGCAGTGAAATGATTAGTGATCCCACATATATACTTTAAGTAAAGTCTATTTGGGTATGTATAGTTAAACTAGTGGCTTATTTATGCTAGAATTAATTGAATTTATGAATTTAACTTAGAATCATGTCTGAAACTAATTTTGAGAAGTTTACGAAGGAAGCGAAACAGGCTTTGGTGATAGCTCAGGATAAAGCAAAAGAAGCAAAACGAAATTATGTGGGTACTGAGCATATGCTTATCGGAGTACTTAGCCAGAAGCAGTCTCTAGGAGCTACAATCCTGGCGAATTTCGGTGTCAGTATGGAAAATGTAGATCTGGTTATCAAGAATGTGGGTAGAATCAATGCTCCACAATCTTCACCTCAGAACGGTTGGGGAGGGCTTTCCGGAAAAGCCAAGAAAGTCATAGAAGAAGCTGTCCGCTCTGCCCATATATACAATCATACTTATATCGGGACTGAGCATCTTCTCTTCGCTCTGGTCTGTCAGGAAGAGACAGCAGCAACTGTGATACTTGAAAATATGAAAGTCAGTCCTACAGATGTGAAGGATTTGCTGATCAAGAATTTTGAAAAATCTAATTTGCAGCAGGTGGGAGCGGGATCTATGAATGGGCCTGGTATGCCAAACGCCAATCAACAGATGAATCCTTTTGAATTTTTCCTTAGCGGCCTGCATGGAATGATGAATGGTGGGGCGGAAGCAGAGAAGAAAGCTCCTTATAAGAAAGAACAAAAATCTGGTGAGAAGACATCGAAAACTCCGGCTTTGGATTATTTTACTACTGATCTGACTGCGGAATGCAGACAAGGGAAATTGAATCCTGTAATAGGCAGGAAGAAAGAAACTGATAGAGCTTTGAGTATTCTCTGCCGAAAGACTAAAAATAATCCGGTTTTTATCGGTGAGCCGGGAGTAGGTAAAACCGCTATTGCTGAGGGTATCGCTTATGCTCTAGTAAATGAGGAGGTACCAGATAATCTACTGGATAAGAAAATTCTTTCTTTGCAGATGGCTTCTGTAGTCGCTGGGACTAAGTACCGTGGTGAGTTCGAGGAACGTATCAAACAGATAATAGATGAGGCTTCGGCTGTAGGGAATGTGATACTTTTTATAGATGAATTGCATACTGTGATAGGCGCCGGTAGCGCTGAAGGAAGCCTGGATGCATCAAATATACTTAAACCCGCTTTGTCTAGAGGTAAGATACAGGTGATAGGAGCTACTACTACTTCTGAATATCGTAAGCAAATAGAGACTGATGCGGCTTTCGAGAGAAGATTTCAGCCTGTGATGGTCGGGGAACCAACCGTGGAAGATACTATGAAAATACTCTTCGGTATTCGTGAAGGATTTGAAGAGCATCATAATCTGGTAATCTCCGATGCTGCTCTGGTGGCTTCTGTGAATCTTTCTAAGCGATATGTGAATGATAGATTCCTGCCTGATAAGGCTATAGATTTGCTTGATGAAGCTTCTTCTCTTAAGAGGATGCGCTCTAAAGGAAATAACGAAAAAATTAGAAAATTACAGAAAGATCTGGCGAAGGTAGTCAAAGCGAAGGAAGAATGTGTTTCCAAGCAGAATTATGAGAATGCGGCTGAGCTCAGAGATACTGAGTTAAAACTAATGAAAGAAATTGAAAATAGCAGATTTGTAAAAACTCCAAGAGAGGAGCGTCAGATTGTCGAAGTCGATGATATCGCGAAGGTGGTAGGTCAGATGACCGGTGTCGAAGTGTCTAAACTTCTTAAGGATGACAAGGCTAAATTGATGAATCTCGAGTCTGTCCTGAAGAAAAGGATTGTAGGTCAAGACGACGCCGTGAGAGCTGTGTCTCAGGCCATAAGACGCTCGAGAGTGGGCGTGTCTGATGAGCGTAGACCAATCGGTTCATTTATCTTCATGGGGCCTACTGGTATCGGTAAGACAGAGCTTGTGAAGGCTCTCGCGCAGGAAGTGTTCCATGATAAGGAAGCTCTTATCAAGATCGATATGAGTGAATTCATGGAGAGACATAATACTTCCAGACTTGTAGGTGCCACTGCAGGATATATCGGGTATGAAGACGGAGGGCAGCTGACAGAGGCGGTACGTAGGAAGCCATATGCTGTGGTGCTCTTCGATGAGATAGAAAAAGCTCATCCTGATGTATTTAATTTACTGCTTCAGATACTTGAGGATGGAATGCTGACTGATGCGAAGGGCAAAATGATTGATTTCAAAAACACAATTATAGTCATGACCACCAATCTCGGCTCTAAGCGATTAACTGAGAAAGCGGCGCCTATCGGCTTCAATCTAAGCAATGATGAGTTGAGTAAAGCTGAGCAGGATTACGATAGATTGAAGATGGAAGTATTGGATGACCTGAAGAAGCATTTCCGACCAGAATTCCTGAATAGAATTGATAAAACTGTGGTATTCAGAGCTCTTACCCACGAAAATATCAAGGAAATAGTTAAACTTCATATCGAGAAGCTTCAGCAGCGAGTAGCCGCTAAGAAAATTGTGCTGGATATCGGTGATGATGCTCTTACAGTACTTGCGGATGCGAGTTTTGACCCTGAATACGGAGCAAGGCCGGTGAGAAGGAAGGTACAGGAAATGATAGAAGATCAATTAACTGAAGGATTACTAAATGAGACCTTCAATGATGGAGATACTATCATTATCGAGAAGGATGGTGCTCAAGTGATACTCAGAAAGAAGCCTGTAAAGAAGGCGGTGGCACTGAAGGCCAAGAAGGTAGTAGGTTAAGATGCTCTAAGTCGAATCATACCAAGCGATAATAAAGTGGCGGTTTCCATCCTCAGTATGGAGCCGCCTAATTGATAGTTTGGAATTTGATTGCTTGCGATTAATTCTCGTTCAGAGGCACTGAATCCCCCTTCAGGGCCGATCAGCAAAGTGATTTGTGAAGGAAGATCTATAGTCAATAAGTCGATAGATTGCTCGCTTCTTTCTAATGCTACATAGAGATTTCCTAAATGCTTAGAAGTGAATTGTTTTAACGAATGAAATTCCTGCAGGCTAGGAAGTATAGCTCTTTCTGATTGTTCTGCCGCTTCGAGTATGATTTTCTCCAGTCTATCGAGGCGCAGCTGATGCGCAAATTGACTGAATTCAGTTTTAATCAGGTATATATTTCTTACTCCCAGTTCCACCGCCTTCTCCAGTATAAACTCAAGTTTTGCGGGTTTGTTGGGCACTGCAAGTGCCAGATTCAGTTCTATAGATAGCTCATTGCATATGCTTTTCTGACTATCGAGACGAAGAGAAACGGCTCTTTTGTAATGAGATGTCACGGTGAATAGATATTCTGTGTTGCTTTGAGATGTGTCGTTCCTATTCATCAATATCACTTTGTCCCCTTCTTCTATCCTGAAGACATTGTTTAATTGATGCAGTATATCAGCTTCTGTGGAATCTATCTCATGTGAGTCTCCAGGCTGTATCGCAGCTGATATGACAGAATGTGTTAGAATAAATCTTCTGGTAGTGGAGTTGCTTTGTTTACCCATATAATTTGAACTTGACCGGATGAAAAATTACTATTAAACTCAACGGGCTTGATTGATAAGGTGAAATGACTTCCGTAAGCGCCTTACAATAAGCTTTATTATTAACTTCTTACTAAGTCAATTGAATTATGTCAAAAGTAGCGACAGCAGCGCCTGCAGATCAAGGCTTCTTAGCTTTGATTCCAGACTTCAAGCTGCCAATTCCCGGTGAGTTGGTAGAAGGTGAAGTAATTGCCATATATAAGAATAAAATTCTTGTTGATATTGGCGGAATAGCCACAGGTATGGTGAGTGGCCGTGAGGTCAAAGATAGTACTGACACTGTGAAAGGACTGAAAGTGGGCGATACTATATCTGCCTATGTTATCGATGGTGAAGACAAAGACGGCTATATAGTCATGTCTCTTCGCAAAGCTTCTCAAGAGAAGACTTGGAGGAAATTCACTGAGGCTTTCGAGAAAGGTAAAGTTATCGAAGTACACGCAAGTGAGGCCAACAAAGGAGGTCTGCTTCTGGATATCGATGGAATTAAAGGCTTTATCCCAGTATCTCAGCTTGCTCCGATGCATTACCCTCGTGTGAATGGTGCTGACTCAAATATGATCCTAAACAGATTACAAGAGCTCGTAGGTATCAAGTTTAGAGTGAAAATTATCAATATTGATAAAGAGAATGGTAAGTTAATTCTTTCTGAGAAGGCGGCTCTAGAAGAGCAAAGACATGCCGCTCTGGGAGACTTGAAAGTCGGTGATTCTGTCACAGGTAGAATAAGTGGTGTAGTTAAATTCGGTATTTTCGTGGCTTTCAATGGACTGGAAGGTCTGGTACATATCTCTGAAATCGCATGGGGACATGTGAAGAATCCTGCTGATTACGGCAAGCTCGGAGAAAATGTACAGGTACAGGTCATCGGAGTAGAGGGAGATAAGATCTCTCTGTCTATGAAGAGACTTACAGAAGATCCATGGCTCGAAGCTGCCAAGAATTATAAGATAGGTACTGAAGTGGAAGGTGAGATCAATCGTGTCACTCCATTCGGAGCCTTCATCAAGCTCAGTGATGATATAAATGGTCTTATTCACGTCAGTGAAATCACTAGTGAGGAAGTAGCTGATCCTAGCTCAATCCTTAAAGTAGGTGACAAAGTGAAGGCGAAAGTCATCGCTATAGAGCCTGAGGAGCATAGAGTGGGTCTATCTATCAAAGCTATGACTGAGGATCCTGAAAAGCCTAGAAAAGTAGAGAAGAAAGCCTCTAAAAGTGATGATACGAAAGAAGAGACTGCAGAAGAGAAGAAGGTGGTGAAGAAGAAGGTGAAGAAGGAAGAATAATTATAATCATATTGAAAGCCGCTAAAAGTGTTAGCGGCTTTTATATTTGTTATGTAGTTTTATTTGTAGGTTTAACTCCTATTCCGACGTGTCGACCACCTTTACAATCATGGTCTGGATGCCACTCAGCTTGTAGATAGTAGTCTGGGTCTCCTGGTATTGATTTTGTTTTTCCAATTTGCGTTGATGCTGTCCCGTTTGATATGCTTGCTAAGTAGTCATCTGCTGCTGCTTTACGCATAGTTGCTTTCGGATCGCGACTGTCTATGCCTGTATTTGCAGATGAGGAAGCTTCGTGAGTTGGTTCTCCGATTGCTTTTTGGATAAGTTCAGCCATTCTTTTATTTCCGCTGTTCTTTAGATGAATTCCATCATGGCCGCGATACTCTTCAGCTAGACGCGAAGGGTATTGATCTTCTGGATTAGTAGGTTCAGATGCCATTCCGCCCATTGTCTTAGGTAAATCGAGTTCAATAATATCTTCCGGTCCATCTGGTTGGCCTTTGAGTGTACGTATTTGTTTATTGATCCATATTCTGGCTGCATTACGTTCTTCGAAATGTATTCCTAAACTTTTGTAGGTAGTCCCTCCAAATGGCGGAATGGCACATTGATAGACTTTGATATTGTATTTTTTAGCAATCTTCCAAAGTTCTTTCATGCTGCCTAAAATGTCTTCCTGAGTGAACCCTCCGATTAACTCCCCTCTTTCTCCCAGTATTTTAAGATTTGCTAAATCGTTTGTCCCTCCATTGATTACCATTGTTTCATTTTGAAATGCCTTAAGTCTTGGTCCTTGACCATCTGGTTTGTCCCATTTTTTTAGACGAGTAAGCATTTCATCTAGTGTGCGGCCGCCTTTGACAGTCTCTTTACTCTCGATTTTATTAGCCCTTAATTTGTATTCGGTTATAGGAATCATTGGAGAAAGTGAATCGCCTAGCACGAGAAGTTTGTTAACACCTGGTGCACGTTCGTGGCTTTCTGCTGGGGATGTTGATGGAGATGTCGATGGCGAGTCTGGTGTGGGAGTAGGTGTCTCAGTTGTTGCTGCGGTTGTTTGTTCTGGACTACTTCCTGCAATGCTGCCTCCCCCGCCTCCACCACCACTACTTCTGCCTCGGCCTCCGCCTCCGCCTCCGCCACTTCTCGATCCTGATCCTGCTGATGCGTCAGATGGTGCGGCTTCTGGCTGTGTGTCTGGAATAGATGGCGTGGCTAGGGCTGCTGATAATGAAGATTCAAAAGCATCAGGATCTTTTGAGTTAAGAATAGATGTGTGAGCGCTCCATCTGTGGTCTGGGGCATTTAATTTTTTTACAAGTCCATCTAACATTCCCATTGTTCTCTTAGCTCTATCCTGATCTGATTGATTTGTCATATGATAGATGTCTGAGGCTCTTGGGAGTTTGAAGTCTTTGAAGAGCGGATTTTTCGAGGTTTCTAAATCTTTCTGATATTTCTCTATACCTGCCATTATCGCTTCCATTGTATTTACTTTCTTGTCATTTAAAGTCACCTCCCCTTCTGGTGTTTTCATCGTGATGATTACCGTGTTTCCGAGTGCTGATTGTTGCGCTTTTATTTTATCCAGTAATTTTGATGAATTATCTTCTCCTAAATCTTGCACATAGTTAAAGATGTATGTTGTCTTTGCATTTGGATTAATCTTGTCTTTTTCCGGAAGAATTATTTTACCTGATAATCCCTTCAGTCCAGCGAATATAAAAGGCTGTTCAATGGTGCCATTAGGAGGAACTGGTTTTTTTGCTTCCTCTGGCTTGGCTTCAAGACCGGTGAATGTTGTGGGTATTTCTGGGAGTTTGGGGGGTTGATGTGGTTTTTCTGCGCTGGCTATAGCTGCAGCTTTTCCTTGTTCCACCGCAGCTTTTACTTTCGGGTCGATCTTTGGTTTGGAAGTTTCTGCAGCTTTCTTAGCTGCTTCTGCTAATTTTGAAGCATCGGTAACATCAACTGGAACTTCTGGTCTACTATGATAGACCATTCGGTTTTCTTTATAGAAATTGATTTGTAGTTTAGATTTATGCATTTATTTGTTTATCTTTACCTTCAGTTTGATTTTGTTTTTGATTTAAGGCCCATTTGTAGAAACCTTCTTCCATCGGTTTACCATCTACAAACGTTTCCTGAGCTCCAGCTGAATTTACTATTATTGTTACTTCTTTTCCAAATGCCATTATGCTACCTTCTGTTTGACTCAGAGTTTTATCTTTTTCCAATTGTCCCCTTAGTTCATCAATCTTAGCCTGCCACTCTGTTTTTTCTTTTGAAATTGTTTCCAGTAGTGAATCAAATTTTCCTTTCATTGTCAGTAGCTGACCATAACTGCCCTCAATCACTGATTTTACTTTATCTAAAGTTGTGTCAGGGTTCGGATTTACTACAGGAGGAACGTCCTGCTCATGAGTCGGTAAAGTCTCATAAACATACCTTTTTTGGGTGTTTTGTAGTAATTTTCGACAATTGAGTTTCATATGTATATATTTATTTTCATTTAATCCTCTTATTTTAGCATAATTTTTGACTTTTTTCCAAGTAAACACTAGACTTTAGCCAATTATTTTCGACCTAACAAAAAGCCCGTGGCAAATGCTAAACAAACTGAAGTTTTACTTATAGAGATTGCTCAGCAATGTAATGTCTCGGTGAGAGATATTCACTTCGCCGCGAAGGACCTCGGTACTGTGCTTCTCCCTACTGCAAGGACAGTCGACGCGAAGCTTGCTAAAGCCCTAACCTCGCATTTCACTGGTATAGCTCTGGAGCAGAAGAAGCAGGATAAGAAGAAGCCGAAAGAGAAAGCTCCTAAGAAGGAGAAAATAGAAAAGACCGCTAAGGTTAAGGAAGACAAATCAGCTAAACTGACTCCAAAGGTCGAGATTCCGGTAGTCCCCCCTAAGGCTGAAAAGGTCAAAAAGCCACAATATGTAATACTGGAGCCTACCAAGCCTCGAGAACCTGTGGTCTTCGTAGATACCCCGAAAGTAGAGAAAGTTAAGCAGATTTTCGAGAAAAAGGTGAAGAAAGAGAAGAAATTTCAGCCGAAGAAGATAGTAGATTCCACTATCGCTGATGAGCTTCTGGGCATCAAGGATGATCATGGGCCCAAAGATACAGCAGAGATATATGATGAAATGATAGCTGAGGAGCGCGAAAGAGAGATTGTACAGAGTCAGAGAAAGATGATGGCCGGTAAGGAGGCGGGTAGACCTGCCGTAAGGAAAACGCCTACTGTAAGCCATACTGTCAAGTATGATCCGAATAGAATTGTGGAGATTCCAGATGTGATAAGTGTGAAAGAGTTTGCGGAGAAGACGGGGCTGGGGGCTGCGAAAGTTATCGGTGAATTGATGAAGAATGGAGTTCTCGCAAATATCAATCAACAGATCGACTTCGATACTGCGATGATTATTGCCGAAGATTTGAAAGTTAAATTGAAGCAAAAGCAGTCTGTAGCTTCTGCTGAGGATCTGTTTGAAGGAAACCTCGAGTCTCTGCTGAAAGAACACGACGAATCACTTCTACAGACCAGACCTCCGATTGTGGTGATTATGGGGCATGTGGATCACGGTAAGACGAAGCTTCTGGACGCAATCCGTGAAACAAATGTGGTAGACAGTGAATCAGGAGGTATTACGCAGCATATCGGAGCCTATCAGATAGAGAAGAACGGCAAGAAAATCACTTTCCTGGATACTCCGGGACATGAGGCGTTTACTGCGATGAGAGCGCGCGGAGCGCGCGTGACAGATATAGCAGTGCTGGTAGTGGCTGCCGATGAAGGTATTAAGCCTCAAACTTTGGAAGCTTTACAACATGCTAGAGACGCGAAAGTGCCTATAATTGTGGCAATAAATAAAATTGATAAGCCTGCTGCTGATATAGAGAGAGTGAAAGGTGAGCTGGCTGCGCATGAATTAACTCCTGAAGAATGGGGCGGAAATACCATAATGGTCCCTGTATCTGCTGTAACTAGAAAAGGAATTCCTGAACTTCTTGAGATGGTTTTACTTGTGGCAGAGCTGGGCAATCTGAGAGCAAATCCAAACCGTGAAGGTGTGGGTACTGTCATAGAAGCCCACATGGATCACAGTTTAGGCCCTGTGGCTACTGTGGTAGTCAGTACAGGAACGATAAATATCATGGATAATATTGTCATCGGTGAGAGTTATGGAAGAGTGAAGGTGATGAAAGATCATCTGGGAAATAAGATTAAGACCGCTGGACCTTCTACGCCAGTATTTATCGCAGGTCTTGCTGATAAGGCGGTGAGTGGAGATATAGTACAGGTAGTTCCGGATGAGAGGACGGCCAGGATGAGAGCCATTACTATCAAGAATCTTCGCCAGGCTCAGCAGAAAGAGCGAGGAGTGGGAGAAATTATTTCACTTATCTCTTCCGGTAGACTGAAGACTCTTAAGCTCGTCCTGAAGGCAGATACAAATGGAAGTATGGAAGCGCTTAAGCATTCCATAGCAGAGATTAAGCACGAGGATGTAGGGGTGAAAATCATACTATCCAGTGTCGGGGATATAAATGAATCTGATGTCATGATGGCTGCTGCATCGGGAGCTATCGTGATGGGATTTCATGTGAAAGCTAATCATGATGTACTTGCGGTGGCTGAGAGAGAAGGAGTGGAAATCATACATTACTCGGTAATTTATAAATTGCTGGATGATATCAAGAAGATTCTCAATGGCCTGCTAGAGCCAGAATTTGTGGAGAATGTGCTAGGTGAGGTAGAAGTGAAGCAGATTTTCTTCAGTAAGAAGAAGGAGATGATTATCGGATGTTTCGTGAATTCCGGATCAATCAAGAATAAGGTTAAGATTAGAGTAATGAGAAAAGGAGAGCTGCTGGGCGAAGTTATCGTGGATTCTCTTCAGAAGAATAAAGATGCTCAGAAAGAAGTAAAAGAAGGAAGTGAATGCGGCCTGAAAGTAACTGGAAATTATAAAATTGAAGTTGGTGACTTACTTATCCCGTATCAGATGGATAAGAAGATTCG
>CAIOIA010000080.1 GCA_903858295.1 uncultured Candidatus Peregrinibacteria bacterium
GTCGATAAACTCACCGTACTTACATGGGATGAAAAAAGAACAGTAATAAAGGAAGGTGTAACGGTCTGTTTTGAGCCAGTTTGGGAGAGATTTTTTAAATTTTAACTGCAAACTCATAGCTAAAGGATACGTCTCTACAAGAATGATCCATATTTTCTCTTGACACCTTCGTCTCAAGCTGGTTTAATCAAGTCTTTGATAGCTTAAAAGGCGCATGTTAAAGCAAATTCTTCAGAATCAGGGATTGACCAGCAAGGAAATTGCCATCTATACCTGTTTGCTTGAATTAGGTGAGCAGCCTGCCAGTATTGTCGCGCGCCGAGTCAATCTTCCTCGCTCTGGCTGTTATAATGTCTTATCGAGACTTTGTAGTCGGGGATTACTGATACAGATAGTCAAGAATCGGCTTACTCACTATGCAGCCAGCAGTCCGTCGATGCTACTGGAGCAGATAAGTCAGAATCACAGCAGGGAAATCCGACAAATCGAAACCATCAAACTGGATTTGAAATTTCAGCAGAGACGTCAGCCCGGATTCGTCCAGAATTCCAGAGCGCATTACTGCTCTGGGACTCAATCAATTGAGAAATTAATTACACAGATTGTTCATAATTCCAGCCCGGACGATTGTCGCATCGCACTCTCCGCCAACCCTTTCACGCAGAGAAAATCCGCGGATTTACTTCCCGACACTATTGTCTCGAGGCGCATTCTCTCGAGTCACAAACTTCCAGTCCATCATGGCCAGAATCTTGTCCGCAGATTACCGGCATATTTCGATCTCGGACTGGACATCATAGTCAACCACCAGGAAATGGCTTGTGTATGCCTCCCCGAGAATTTCGCCATACATATAGAAAGCCCTCTGATCGCAGGCAGCATGATCAAAGTATTTGATTTTATCTGGAAGCTAGGCCGCGAGTTCTAGACACTCAGAATTTCCCCGCTCCGCGCCCCTATCAGCACCACATTCTGTATGAACAATTCACTTCTCCCCTTCTTCAGTCTCACAAGCAGTGAAATAGTCATACCGTTCCGCAGCTTTTCCGGAGAATTACTTAGAAGAAAAGGGTGTTCGATAATTTCAAATCCTATCAGATGACCGAGATAACTTTTGTCCAATTTATAACCCTGCATTTGATGCTTGGACAGCAATTTCTCGATTCGCCCAGCCAAATCCCCGATTACCATTCCAGGCCGCAGCCCTGCGACAAACTGTCCATAGCATTTCTCAAGCACGGCATATAGTTTAGCTAGTCCTGCTTCATTCACAAACACCATCCTCGCCACATCAGCATAAAATCCATCTTTCTCAATTCCAAGATTTATTCTCACAGCATCACGAGCCAGCACTTTCTCAGTAGGAGAAAGCCAATTAAACATATTCGGATGATGTTTTGTGTTGTGAACAATTGGAGGAAATGCTAGTCCGGCGCCCTTATCTCCTACCATTTTTTCCATGGCTTCAGCGATTTTCGAGATAGCCACGCCACATTTCACTTTCCGTGACACAGCTTTGACAATTGCGGCCAGCGTATTCGATACCGATCTGATTTTCTTTATTTCCTGAGAATTTTTCACCGCCATCTCTATGCGGATTTCATCATCCAGAAAAACGATCTCGGCCTCACTCTCACTGAAATGGAAGGCCGGAGCGCTTCCTATCAGACCGACGCGTTTTTTGCCATGAAGCAATTTATTCATCTCGGCAGGAATATCCAGATCGTCGAAAGTTACAAGGTTTCTGATATTTTTGACTTCCCTTACCAGAAAGTATGGTGCGAAATATCCGCTATGCAGAGGCTTCCCGGGCTTTACAAAGAAATAATGATAATAAGTAGGTCTCAGGCCTGTGAAATACTGCAGTTCTCCGAATTTTTGCATACTACCGAACACCAGAATCATATCCAGCTTCCTGCTTTTCATCAGTTTCTCCAGCACACCCAGTCTATTTTTTTTGTTTTGTGTCATCATTTATCAGATATCCAATACATCGTAAATTCTCGGTTTATCATATATCGCAGCCCAGTAAGCGTCTCCATAACTATAATGCCACCATTCGGTACACATAGGCGCGAAGCCTTCACTCAGCATAGTCTCGAGCAGCGCTGCTCTATCGATTTTCCCTTTTATATCTATATCTGGGCAGAAGAGAGCCGCTTTCGCATCGATAGTATTTATCGGCGATCCCATATCCAGCTCTAGTCCCGAGTCCAGTACATACAGGGACAAATCCACGGCTCCTCCGGTCGAGTGCGGCGGACATAGCTTCGGATCAGCGATGAATTCAGTCACCTTGGCCCACAGTTCGGACTCGGCCAGACCTGGATTCTCGGTAGCCATTTGCGCCCATATCTGGTCAAATTCTTGCCTCTGCTGTGACAGAGGTCTGTATAATTCATATATGATAATGCCAAGCCCCTTCTGTCGAAGATTCTCGCTTACCTTAGCTAGTTTCTCGGCCATCGACTGCCTGGTTCTGAAGTCCTTCATCCTGTCTGCGTACACAAATTTATAATTGAAATCTCTGATATCCATGATGGGGTCTTCTATTATATTTTTCGGAACTTTCAGGATCTCTCCTTCAGACAGATAGGCACGGATTTTCCCCTCGAAATTTAGTTTTCGATATTCTTCGTAGCTACTGTATGTCTGGAAATAGCTCACAATTTATAAGAAAATATCTATCTAAGAATTATCCCATAATACAGGGGAAATTTCAAACAATTACTGTCGAGGCAGACCATAGGCTACACACTAGTAAACCCTCGTTTTTTGACAAAAATGCCTGTTCATAAATAATAAATAAGCAAAATAAATTTCTCGCATGATGAATGCAGTCAGCAACAACACACTCTTTACTTTTATTTTCTGGCCACAGAGGGGTGTTGCTGATGTGCTGACCGGCAGGAGATAATCCTTCAATAGCATACAAGCAAGCCCCTCTCAAACGAGGGGCTTTTTCGTCTCCTATAAATAATTATCACTTAATCAAAACACAATGATGAATACAGAAGCAGGGTACGAGACGCGTCTAGATTCAGCGCCTTCGGTGGAAGCCCTTGTCACGGTAGTCTCGGAGGCGGATAAAACCCTCGAAGATCTGAAGAGAATTTCTCGAAGTCATTATGTACTCTTCACCCCTCATGTCGGCAATAAGTGGAGAGAGGATCTGTATCTACTCAAATATGGCATCCCTACTGCCAACTTCGAGCGCAATGCCAGTGCACTGGATGATCTGGATTTTCCTGAGAAATTGAGAGTCGGCGGCGCTGTCTACGATCTGGCTGAGGATGGCCAGCTCAAGTCCCCTACTGTGACACCGTATTTGCGATTTCGGGATGAGATAGCCGAGCCTGCGGGTCGTTTCGTGAGGACGCTGGGTACGCGCAAGCCGGGTCAGCTTCATCATAAATCCACATTGGCTGCTATCGAAAACGGCTCTCTGATGACATCGGCTGAAGCGCTTTTCCTGGGGCCGGAGAATCGGCTGCTGCGGGAACTATTTCAGTCCCTTCATCTGCTCTCCATCCAGGAATCGATGAATGAGAAGCTTCGAGTATTCACCAGATATATAGATGGCCAGGGACGGCTTCTGCATAACGGCAAGCTAGCGCCGGCCAATAACTTCGTCGGTACTTATCATTATGGAGAATCGGTTCCGGATAGAAATTTCCATGAATCTTCTACAGTCAGGAATTTCTCCAGACAATTCCTGGATTTCGCCGAGAAACTTTCCGACAGTATTCACACTGGAGATCCGGTAGAAGGAGAGGAAGGGCCAGTCCCACGCAATGAAATGATGGTTCTTCTGCTTGGTCTCAAGCCACTATTAAGCGAAGTCCAAGATGGCGGGGGACAGCTGGATCTGGATGAGAAGGGGCGTTATCACGCGTACGCCGTATCAGGTCCAAGCATGATCAAGTATGCAGGAGCGAAAGATTTCCGCTCAATCATGAGCACCCAGTATGCTGCGATACGTCAGCTGGCTCATCAGCAATTCGGCTACAACCTTCCGGCTGAGCTGGTACTTCATATGATTCCAGGCGGAAGCCTCAGCTATCTGCCCGTGCAGGGCGAGACGCAGGCCATCGATGCCATAAATAAATTATGCGAGACAGAGGCCGGATATCGCTCTCACCTGGCCGGTATCGGAGCAGCCAAACGCCCTCCAACTAAAGAAGAGAAAAGTACTCTTGCTGTATTAAATTCGCAGCTGAAGAATGCGGTAATGGGTATAGTCGAAGCGTCAGTTCATAGCCCGCATATTTCACAATATGACCTGCTCTCGGGTCATATGCTCCTGCCGGAAAGCGATCTGGAAGCTCTGGAGAAAATTCCATTCAAGCAGCACATCATAATAGCCAATTTATTGGACGATACACGTAAGAAATTATTACAAACAAATTCACCAAATGCATCATAAAACCATCATCGAAGCCAATGGACTTGGCAATAGCTTCGTCATAGTCGACGCGGGGAAGTCCAGCGTCGACAGGCTCACGCCGCATGAGCTGGCCTCTTATCGTGACGTACTGCTTCGCTCAGGCCGAGATTCTCTGCTGATTATCGGAGATCTGTCCTCTTCAGTACGCAGGAATCTGAAGCAAATGCGCGTGCTGGAGAAGGATGGCAGCGAATCACAGATGTGTGGCAATGGGCTAAGGGCTGTGGCTAGATATTATTTTGAATCGGCTCATCTGCCGTCTATAGAGGTGAAGACGAGAGCAGGAATAGTCACAGCGGAACAGCAGCGTGGAAATATCGTCAGGACAGGCATAGGTCGATTCACACATCATGGAATCATAGAAGCCGGTCAGGAGCTGGTGCATGACACGGATGTGGGGGAGCCACATGCGATAATATTCTCAGCGCGTGATCAGGTGGAAGATCTGTTTGCCCGCTTCGCTACCCCGATAGTACATCTGGGCAAACTGATAGGTAAGAGTCATACGCTGAACGGTCAGACGCGTAATCTGAACGTAGTAAGCTTCGACGGAGAGGATCCACGCATCATATACAATCGTACTTATGAGCGGGGAGTGAATCGCGAGACATTGGCCTGCGGTACAGGATCCGCCTGTGCTGCAATGACTTATGGGAAGTATTTCCTGAAGCGTCCTGTGTTTTCCGTAGTGGTGAAGACCCTGCAGGGAAGCCTGGAAGTGGCGGGTCA
>CAIOIA010000081.1 GCA_903858295.1 uncultured Candidatus Peregrinibacteria bacterium
TGGGCCTCCATCGCCCTTTGCTCCGGTACCGAGTGCATCACCCGGATCCTCATCCACTTGCCCGTCCTTATCATTGTCATTGTCCGCAGTCCCATCCTCATCTACTTTTCCATCTTCATCATCGTCCGCAGCGACGCTGTTATCTATCCATTCTTTCGGACTCGGGAAAGGGAAAATCCTTGGGAAAGGTATAGGCGGAATCAATGGAGGAGTGAAGGTGATCAGAGGGAAACCCAGGAAGTCCTGATGGTCTGTAGGTGAATTCAATTTATCGAATGACCCTCCAGCTATAAGCTTCGCCAGCCCATCCACGCCGAGCGTCAGTGACCCATATTTTTTCTCATATCCATCTGGATATCCGTCACCATCACTGTCTATGGAATCATTGTTTTCGTCAGCTCCGCAGACCCCGGGACAACTATCGCCGTTTACGTCACCAGGTGGATCTTCATCTTTGATTCCATCGAGATCCGCGTCATTATCATTTGAAGTATCTTCGTCTATGCGCCCATCTCTATCATTATCGATACCTATGAAAGCGTCCCCCGGATCCTCGTCTATGCCCTCATCTATAAGTTGATTCTTATCAGGATTATTATTCACACCATCAGCAACTTTGTAGATAGAGCCCTTCTTCGCATTATAATGATTTCCTGTCTTATAAGGCTTGCCTGCCTCCTTACAATTTTCAATTTTGGTTTTTCCTGACTTCGGTATGGCGTGGCAATATCCCCATGTACCTTCCTCATCATTATCAATCTTACCATCTCCATCATCATCCTTACCGTTTATCAAGCCGAAAAGGGGACTACCATCTTCGCCGTCTCCGTCATCGTCATATGCGTTAGCCGCATCTTCATCAATTTTACCGTCACCATCGTTATCCACGCCGTCGCCTTCTGGCACGCCTCCGGTATTTGACTCGCTGAATAGCTTTTTCGCCCAATTTTTATTGTATCGGAAGTAGCTGATATCTTCCCAATACTTCAGATATTCGCCGTAACCAGTCAGGCCTTCCGCGCCCATCAGTCTGTATTCCTTGTTGAAATCCGCATAGAACAGTTTCTTGGCGAAATCCTTATATTCCGCATCTCCTATCTTGAACAGATGATTCTTATCGAAATATTCCGCCAGCAGTTTATCACCTTCCTCTCCGCCTACAGGCGGCTTGATTATGCCATGCCATACTTCAGCACCCGCGACTTTGTTCGACGGATTTACTATGAAATCCCCCGATGCATTGTCGTAGATGTAGTAAGGATCTTCGAAATCAGTATAAGGAAATACACTCACAAACCTGTTTCCATTCTTATTCACCACAGGCAGAGGCACATCGCCCACGATGACAATTCCTTTCAATCTATTGTATTCATTGGCAGTACCATCTCCTTCCAGATAAAGCTTCTGAAGACTTGCTGCGATGTCGGCAGTCGATTCTCCGTGCTTTACTTTGATAATCATCGTCTTCACGAAGGGCTGCGGATCGCTCACTTTGCCTATGGCCTGCAGGTCACTGGCATATCTGTCTATCCTATCCTGCAGAGTGTGGGCATTCAGCATGCGATAGGCTTCAGCCGGATCAGCGGGCACTGTCGGATTATGAGTGGAAATCAGTCCGTCATAGCTGCCGGTATTATCCGCCACATCTTCGCCGACCAGTATGGCGGTGAGGTCGAAAGCACTTCTACCGCTTGAAGTTTTCTGTTCTTCTGCAGCGGCTTCCTTGGTATCAAATTGCTGTAAAATCTTCCCTGTCTCGCCGAATACACTGCTGACCGCAGAGCTCAGAGCTCCTCCGAATCCCGAATCAGCCTTAGCGGTCTGCGTAATTTCGAAGTAAGCCAGAGCCGTAGGCGCCGACAGATTGAATGCGAAAAACATCACAATCAAAGCCGAGATTAGCCTCTGCCAATTCTCTGTAGTCCATCGAAGCCCTTTTCGGAGCAATGTAATTGTTTTGTTTTTCTGCATTAATAAGACCTTTTTAACCCTATTTATATTTGTTTTTCGTTGTCAAATATAATTATATCAAATCCCCACCCACCAGAAAAGCCCGAAACCCTATTCCTAAGCCCAAAACTCGACTTTCAGTTGACTGCTGTATATATTGTTGAAAAACACGCTTTTCCTCTACGTATAGCCATCCGTCTATTCACCAGGCTAATCACCCGACTACTCGCCGACTATCCACAACCTATCCAGCACGCTGAATCACCGCTCACACAAGCGAAAACCCCAAAACGCGACCGGACCCCCCGCCAGCCTACCCACTCTATAAGCCACCACAAATCCTAATTCGTACTTTGGTTAGTATCCTTGCTGTGCTAAAATTCAGCCGAAATTGAATAATTTACCGACATGCTTGTTTTTATAGATGAGTCTGGAGATTCAGGGTTGAAGCTTGGAGAAGGATCGAGTGAATATTTCGTAATTTCTTTAGTAGTATTTGAGGATCACGAAGAAGCATTGGCTTGTGACCAGCGAATTGATTTGCTCAGAAGAGAATTGGGATTAAGGCCAGCTGAAGAGTTTCACTTCAAAAGGAATTCAGATAACTTGAAAGATGCTTTTATTAGGGCGGTAGTGCCTTATAACTTTTTTTATTATGCCATTGTGTTGAATAAGAAATATTTATATGGCGAAGGTCTTAAGAACAAGCAGTCTTTCTATAAATATGCCTGTGGTCTTGTCTTTGAGAATGCCAAGGAAAAACTTGATGGAGCGACAGTCGTTATTGATGAAAGTGGGAGTCTGGATTTTAGAAAACAGCTTGATAGTTACTTGAGACGCAAAATGAATGATACTTCAAGTAGAAAAAGAATTAAAAAAGTGAAAATGGAGAGATCTGTTTCCAACAACCTATTGCAGTTGGCAGATTATATTGCAGGAATTGTTAACAGGGCAGTTCAAGGTAAAAAGAAGAATGCTTTGAAATATAGGCAAATGATTGCACATAGAGAGATAAGGGTCCAAATATGGCCAAATTAAAGAAGCACTTGGCTCTATCCCTTTCGGGAACGCGGCGCAAGCGCCACAGTTCGAACCAAGTGCAATTCCACTACTATTATAAGATAGAAATGGAAATAATTCAAGAGGGCTGTCAAGTAATTCTCGACAATGCTCAGCAGTAAGAGAAGGTAAGCCAAGAATCATTCACTAAGCGCTTTGCGCTTTGCGCTTCTCCTCTCCGCCACAACGAAAGAGAGTACTAAGTCATGACTGACGAAGTACTCTCTAATAATTATCGTGAAGTCTAGTTCAGGATGCCGTAAGTATTGGTTGCTAGTTTAGTGTCTACTATTACAGGGCCATTTCCATCGCAACCAGCAAGTTTTGCTGCTGTTGTATATCTTCCCTTCCCAGCTACAGCAGGGGCCTCCGTAGCTATGCCTAAGTAATATCTATTGCCAGTAAATTTACAATACAGGTAACCACTACAAGCCGCCGCAGCTGGAGAATTTCCATCTGTTGCCTTCGGTTGGTCTATTATTGGTAATGTACTGCTCTTAAAATATGGCAATAGAGCTGTCTCAACTACACCGTTTCCTGTGACACCAAGTGGTTGCATACACTCACCTGCTGAACCAAGTCCCGCTGGCGGATACCCACCACTCGACGCATTATACTGTTCCAACGCCACAGCGATTTGACTCAGAGCCGCCTGTTTGGCAGCGTCACGTGCTGAAGCCGGCGCGCTCAGTATCGATGGCAGGAGAGCCACTGCAAGTATGCCGATGATCGCGATCACGATCAGAAGCTCTATCAAAGTAAACCCTTTTCTATTATTCCCCTTCATATTTGTATTTGTTATTATTTACTACTATTTACCCGCATTCTACCCGTTCTCCAGCCAGAACGCAACAATTCTCGTGAGACTAACCCTATATGTATCTACTACCAGTCCAGCCAACTACATATCACCATGCGTATTACTCGCGAACTTGCTTTCCATCTGGAACCGTTTCAAAACACGCTTGTCCGGACAGACTGCATTCCTCGCCATCCTCAAAAATCGTGAATATTCTCCGCCCGGGCGGAGAATTGTGGCATAGATTTGGCTTCAGTGGGCCATCCAATTTCTCGAGCACTACATCATGTGACAAGAAATCAAACAATCCATTTCTATCTCCCACGGCTCCTTCTTCCCAAGATATTTCGCTATTCAATAAGCGCTTTTCATTTTGCACTTTTTCATTTATCTCTCTCGCGAGCACAGCCACCGCACGTTTCGACAAAGTTCTTATTTTCTCGCAGATCTCGGCCTCATTTGCCACGCTCACTATGCTGACCAATCGTCCTAGTTTACTCAAACCAATCTCTCCATTTACTAAAGCCGTATGCAGATTCGGCATCTCCGCAAAATGCTTCTCCAAGCGTAGAACGTCATCCACTAGCCGTCTGCTGACTCCGCCTAAGGCAGCCGCAAAATGATAAATCGAAAGAAATTTGCGCCGCTCATATAACCGCCGCTCATTCACCTCAGGCAACAAACCGACAAATTTGCGCCTGGCTTCCAGTGCTTCTGCTCCCCATTTCTTGCATAGAGCGTAGAGCTCCGGGTCTGTCATGGTAGCTTGGGTTTTGTTCATATATTTATAGTTATTGAATGCTAAAAATGTAGCATAAACAAGCCAAATAGTCGCAGTTTTTGACTTGTACTCACCTGTCAAACTGTTGTGTAGTGGCGCTGCAATAATGGCTGCTACAGACCACGTCCGCGACTTCAATATATCCGGGAGAATATGCTTGATGTCATAATGACACTTCTGACCACCTTGCCCTGACCCTGATTGGAATTTCATTGACTTTCCGCCCACCCACAGGTAAATTACCCCCGTCAAAGACAGTAGGTACTCATCACAGCGGTGATTTTGATCACATAGTGGTGTCGTAAAACCCACCGAGACTTAAACACAGACTTGTACTACGGACCTCAAGCCGTGATCTAGTAGGTAATTATGCACTCATAGTCTTCGATAGTGGAAAGCTTCGCTTCCTTATATAAAGGATTCGCTGCTGACCGCGAATCTAAAGTTTTTATTAATTTGGTCAAATTATGGCAATTACAAAAAAGCAGAAAGACCAGATCCTGAAGAACCTGGAAGAGAAATTCTCCAGAGCGCAGGCCATCTATTTCGCTGAGAACAAAGGGCTTTCCGTCAAGAATGTCTCTGCTCTACGCAAGAAGCTCCATGACAATGGGATAGACTTCGTAGTAGCGAAGAAGACACTGATGAAGCTCGCAGCCAAGAATCAGAATCTTCCGGAATTCTCCGATGAAGTTCTGACTGGCCCTATCGCTGCCGTGATCGGATATGCCGATATGATTATCCCTTCCAAAATCGTCAAAGATTTCGGAGCGACAGTCGAGAATAAAGTAATTCTCACAGGCGGTATGATGGAAGGCAAAATGTTGAGCAAGGCACAGGCCAATGAATTGGCATCTCTACCTTCGAAACAACAATTGCTTGCTATGCTCGTGGGCACTATGAAGGCTCCACTCACAGGATTCTATATGATCTTAAGAGCGTTGAAAAACAAATCACCTGCGGCTGAAGCGGCTGTCGAAGTAGCGGCTGCGGCCCCTGCTGAAGTAGCTGCAGAAGTAGTAGTCGATGCACCTGCGGCGGAGACGCCAGCAGATGAAGTAGTAGAAGCGCCTTCGGCGTAATTACATTATAAATATTTATCATTTAAACTTTTCACAATGTCAGAAGTAAATCTAAGTAAAGATGCTGAAAAAATCCTGGACATGGTATCAGCTCTTACAGTTATCGACCTAGCTAACCTCGTGAAAGCTATGGAAGAAAAATTCGGTGTATCTGCAGCAGCTCCTATGATGGCTCCAGCCGGAGGTGGTGCAGCAGCAGCTGAAGAAGCGTCCGCTACAGTCACTGTAGTACTTACTAGCGGAGGTGCGCAGAAAATCAGCGTAATCAAGGAAGTAAGAGAAATCACTGGTCTAGGGCTGAAAGAAGCCAAAGACCTAGTAGACGGAGCTCCGAAACCAGTTAAAGAAAACGTAGCAAGAGCAGAAGGTGAAGAAATGAAGAAGAAACTCGAAGCTGCAGGAGCTACTGTAGAACTGAAATAATAAACTCGCAAAATTGAAGGGTGCCCTCGCTGAACGCGGAGGCGCTCTTTTTTTTGTGATGATTTTCTGGTATAATAGTGGGATTAAATTAATTTTGACCAATGGACACTATAAATTTGGGTGGAATCCCCCCCAAAGACCAGCAGCCAAAAGACGGTACACAGCCTGTACTTAAGCCATCTCAGACAGATGTATCGAAAGCCCAGAATCCAGCGGATATTTCGATAAACTTCACGCCTGTGATACCCCCTGTGATACCAATCGTCGAGAAGAAAGCGGATGCGACAAGCAAACCAAGCAAGTCCTGGGACGGCTCACTGGATGTGCCGAAGACGCCAGCGGTAGCAGACAAATCCGTGGAATTCTTCTCCAGCTCTGCTCTGGCTTCGAAATCCGGATCCTCCAATAAACTTATAGAAAATATCGCCTCCCAGAAGGCCAAACTGGATCAACCGAAGATAGAGGATTTGCTAGGTAAGAAGTCCACAATCCTGGAAAAAAGCATAGAAGAAGAGACCCAACTGAAGCTCAAGAAGAAACTACGTCTGGCTCAGGGCATGGCTTTCTGCCTGACAGTAGCCTCGCTGGCTGTAAACGGATATTTCTACTATCAGCTGAGTCCTGGGCTTTCCGTAGGAGGGACTACAACTTACAATTTCGACAATAATCTGCGGAATGATTTGTACAATCTGAACCAGAGCTTGCATTCCGTACAGACCAATCTGAACAAAAGCAGATATCTCTCAGGTCAGCTATATCTGAACCAGTTCGGATATGAATCCACCAGATTTATCGATGGGATAAACCAATTAAGCAAGGCGGAAAGCCTGGATAATAAGCTGGCGATTCAGAGCGTCGTAGAGGAAGCGAAGAACCATATGCCTGACCTGCTGGCCGGCGCCAAGTCTAATCTACTTCAGCCGGTAGTAGTGAATACATTCAGAACCCGGGGAGAGGAGGCGAGTGACGAAAACACAGAGATGTTCAACTTCCAGAATGATTTGCGTGCAGCTATACTCGCTGACAAGAAAGCCATAAAAGACAATGGAGCGCAGAGTAATGTGAGGGTTCCCGAGCAGGAATTGAGCTTCTTCGACAATGCCGTGAAGCTGGTCGGAAATGTGAAGCTTATGGCAAATCTTACGGCTGGTACTGTGGATTCTTTCAAGGCTGACGCTGAAGCATATAGAAACGAAAATGACCCGGCCCAGCGTATAGCGTTCAAACAATACATCGATAATCTTTTGGCCTCTACGAAAGTAAATCTGGCTACCATAGCGAACCTGCGCAACGAAAGAATCGCCTGGTCTGAAGTGATGGATAGAATTGAGAAAATCACAAATGACGTAAATACACAGCATAACAGTGGGATCGGAGCAGGGAATGAGAGCACCATCACATATTCAGGTTATGATTTCAATGCGGATACAGGCAAGATTACTATAAACGGTACAAACACTACTTTCGCCGGGACAAACCGCGAGGTAGTGACATTCCTGATTGAAGGTTTCGAAGCTTCTCCAGAGTTCAAAAACGTCACAGACAGAGCTTTCCCTCTAGCGAGAAACACCGACAGTAACGGCAACACGACATATACCATGAATTTCAAAATCGACATGGAGATAGAGAAAGGAGCTTTCTCGAAGCTGAATGCTCCTGTAGCAGATCTACAAGCGAAACCCGTAGCCAACACCAAAGTCCCAGTAAAAAGACAATGATGAAAACCCAACTAATTACCAAAAGGAAATTACAACAAAGCATCACACACTATGTGCTGATAAGTCTGCTGATACTGGCTGTGGGCGGGTATTTCGCATATAGGAATTATACTGAATATCAGACTACCAGAAGCGCATTTGACAGTGAGACCACTCAGCTCGCTCAGCTGAAAGTCGCCTCAGACAAAAGCAATACTGATTATCTGGATCTGAAGAAGAGTCTGGACACACAGAATTCCGGAGTGAATCAGTCTATAGATAAAATTTTGCCACCTACCGAGGATTTCACCACGCTCGCAAGAGATCTGGATAAATATTTCCTCAATACCACAGGGCAGACTTTCTCATTATTCCTCAGCGATATAAGATTCAATATGCCTCACGTGGACGGGCAAAGCGCTTTCGGAGTGCTGCCTTTCACTATGAGTATATCCGGTAGCGACGGCGGATTCAGAGAATTTCTGAACTATATCGAGAAGACAGGAGACCTGAATGATCAAAGCAGATTGCTGAATATACAGAGTATGAATTTCTCTTACGACAATAGCGGCAATGGTGACGCCGCCAGCAGTCCTGTGAAAAACATAAATGCTTCGCTCAATATGAATGCATATTTCCAGAGACCGTCAGCCGATGATAAAAACTCAAAATAAATATGGAGGATCAAAACATCACAGCACAGGCACCGATAAATCAGAAACTTCAACAGCTTCAGGATGCCATATTGGCTGGGAATATCCCACAAATGGTACTGAATATCATCAGCTATGCTCTCGAGCTGAGATCTTCGGATATCCACATCGAGCCTGAGACTTACACTGTGCGACTGAGATATAGGATAGATGGCGTGCTGAGACAAATCGTCGAATATCCGCTGAACATACATCCGGCTGTGATCTCCAGAATCAAAATTATGTCCAATCTGAAGATAGATGAGCAGAGAATCCCGCAGGATGGACGCTGCGAGGTGACTACGAAAGATAATCGAGAGATGGATTTGCGTGTCTCTACTCTACCTACAGTAAACGGAGAGAAAATAGTAATGCGTATTCAGGATAAATCCCGCAAAATCCCTGATCTGCCAGAGCTGGGACTGGATGAACATAATTTCGCTTTGCTGAAGGACGCACTGGATTTGCCGAATGGAATTCTACTCACGACAGGACCTACAGGCTCTGGTAAGACTACTACGCTTTACTCATGCCTAAGCCGTCTAAACAATGTGGAAGTAAACATACTTACCATAGAGGATCCGGTGGAAATTCAGATGGACGGGCTTAATCAGAGTCAGGTACATGCCGACATTGATTATACTTTTGCGAACGGTCTGCGTACCGCACTTCGTCAGGATCCAGACATCATCATGGTCGGTGAAATCCGTGACCGTGAGACAATTCAAACAGCCATCGAAGCCTCACTGACAGGTCATCTGGTACTGTCCACAATACATACAAATAGCGCTGTCGAGACTCTCACACGTATCGACAATCTAGGCGTTCCTCCATTCCTGATGGCATCTACGATAGAGATGATTATCGCACAGAGACTTGTGCGAAGACTTTGCCAGAATTGTAAAATAGAAGAAACGCCGGACGAAAACATGATGGCGAGAGTGAAGGTGGCTATAGACAATATCGGGGTACCTCAGCTCATCCCGGCGGCAGTCATAAGCGCTCCGAAATTCTGGAAGGGAAGTGAACAGGGATGTGATCAATGCGAACATATCGGATACAGAGGCCGCGTCGGTCTGTACGAAATTATGCGCATGAACAATGAAATCCGCAAAATGATTCTGGATAAGGCTTCATCGATAGATATAGAGAAGACGGCTATGAAGACAGGCATGGTGACTCTCGAGCAGGCAGGAATTATCACAGCTCTCGCAGGAACTACTTCACTGGAAGAGATATATAGAGTGGCGAAGAAAATGGAATTAAATTAACCAAAATGGCAGAGAAAAAGACCAAAGGATTTTACCAGGATCTCGACGCGCACGAGACTTTCGAAATTGGGAAAAATGAGAGTGAAGGTGGACTCCTGAATTCATTGAAAAATGACGGTGGAATTATCATGAATATCGGGCTGGACAGCCAGAAGAAATCACACAAGATATTTCTGAATAAATTGTCAGGGGCGACTCGCCTGACGGGCAATACTCTACTCGACGCTTACACCAGACTGAATGACTATTTCATAGAAAATTCCAAGGTCAAGGTCAGAGAAATCGCAGTGGTATTCAGGCTGATGGCGACTATGATAAATGCTGGCATGCCGCTGATCAAGTCACTGAAGACGCTAGGCGTACAGGCTGATAAAAATCTTAAATTGCAGAGAGTTCTCTTCGACCTGGCGAGGCAGGTGGAGAGCGGAAGCAGTCTCTCACAGTCTATGGAGAAATATCCGGAAGTGTTTTCGCAGGCGCAGGTCGGCGCAATACA
>CAIOIA010000082.1 GCA_903858295.1 uncultured Candidatus Peregrinibacteria bacterium
AGATTGAGCAGTATGTATTGAATTGTCCTGAGGAAGAATTGAACTGCCCATATTATGGTGGAAGACGTAATAATAGAGCCGGTCAAGTTGCTTTTCAGAAGGTGGTACAGATGATTCGTGATGTGTTGCAACAACAGAAAAAAGGGTGTTCTTATCAGGATGTCAGGTCGCTGCGTGTGCTTGATTATCTTTTTGCGTGTTATGTAGACTACGAGACAGTTTCTCAGAATGATATCGAGAGTTGTGATGATGTGGAACTTAGGATGCATGTAACTACTGCATCAAGGCTTGTGGCACCGATTTTGAAAAAACTAAATTTGCCAGATGTCGGTTTTCTTCCGAGTTATTTTGATCAATGTACTGTGTTGCGACTCAAGTTGGTTAATTTGGAGGCGACAGATCAGGCATTAGTAAATATGATGTGTGATAAATTCACTCTAGTCTTGGCCAGAAGAACGGTGTCAAAATACCGAAATATCCTGCAGGAAGCCGGTAAATTCCCTAAACTGGAAGGTAAGCACTCACGTCGTCTCAGGAATCATTTCAATAATGTGATGCACTCTGGTGGGACGGTTTCTCTTGAAGAATTCAGTAGGACACTTGGGCTTCCCGAGTCGGATTTGGATGATTATCTCGGTGTGTTAGTTCGGCAATATCTGGACAAACAGATTACTAATGCTTTGGTAAATGGTCGACTTGATCAGCTCGATGAAGTGGAGCTTGCGATGAAGCTGAATTTACCGATTAGTGATGTGATGGAAAAAGTTGAAAAGAATAGAGGACGTACGTCTGCCTTGATAGAAGCTCCTGAAACTATAATTGCACGTACTGGAGAGGCGCTTATGGATTTGGTAGAGGAGGCTGAGACGCAACCTCCTGTGGTGGAAGAGGTTGAGCCGGCAGCAGAAGTCCAGCCGATTGTAGAAGTACAACCACCGGTTCAGGTCAGTGCCCAGCCTGAAGTAGAGTCTTCGCAAGTAGTAGAGGCTCCACAGTCCAGTAGAGAGGAACCGGCCGTTATGCCTGTGACAGAGACGATTGTCCAGGAAGATTCTTCGGATCGACTGACTGAATTGGTAGTAGGTGTGGCCGCACAAATTCAAGAAGATCCAGCATGCTCGAGCCATCAATTGGCGAATGCCCTGGGCGTGAGTATTGTAGAAATCGATAGAGTTATCGCGACGCTTGAAGCAACTCATCAGGTGCCGAGATGGCGACAGGAAGTGAATAGATTGATCAGGACAAGACCTCATATACAAGATGAAGGTCTGATCGCAGAGCTAGGTGTGGATTTACTGACCGTTCATCTATGTGTACGGTCGATGTTACTGAGTGGTGCGATTAGAATTTAATATTGTTATCGCGGTCAACGGAGTAGTGGGAAATGTTTGTCGTGCAATTCGATAATTGCTATACTCCGTTCGTGGAAAAATAAATATAAATACATGGCAATCAGAAAAAAAATTGTAAAAAAAAGTGAGGATTATTCCTTCAAACTCACAGACGAACAGCTTCAGTGGTTCCGGGAATATCATCGCTTTACGAATTATGTCGGAGCTGCTTCACTGTATCTGAAGGATAATTTCCGCCTGAAGACTCCGCTGCAAAGAGAAGATATCAAAGAGAGAATACTTGGGCACTGGGGGACTGTCCCGGGGCTGAATTTCATCTACGCTCACATGAATTTCCTGGTGAGCAGGCATAAGCATAAGACGATGTTTATCACAGGTCCCGGGCATGGCGCACCTGCAATTCTGGCTAATGTCTACGCTGAAGGGACGCTTGGAGAATATTATCCTGAGATGAAGAGAGATGCGAGTGGCATGGGGAATTTGCTCAAGGGGTTTTCTTGGCCATATCGATTACCAAGTCATGTGACGCCTGATGTGCCCGGGTCTATACTTGAGGGAGGAGAGCTGGGATATTCTCTAGCTACGGCATTCGGGGCGGTGATGGATAATCCTGATCTACTGGTGGCTTGCGTGGTCGGAGATGGAGAGAGTGAATCTGGCCCTCTGGCTGCAGCATGGCATTCCAATAAATTTCTAAACCCTGCAGAATCGGGTGCTGTACTTCCTATTGTGCATGTGAATGGATATAAAATATCCGGGCCGACCATATATTCCACGATGAGTGATGAGGAGTTAGAGCATTTGTTCCTCGGATATGGTTACAAACCTTACTTCGTCACTGCTCCGGAAGAGTCTATGCATGAATGCATGGCAGATAGATTAGAGAAGGCTTATCAGGATATTTTGGAAATTCAGCGACGAGCGAGAGAAGATGGTGTCGTGAGCCGAGTGGCTTGGCCTGTTATCATTCTTCGATCGATGAAGGGATGGACTGGGGTAGAGAAGCTGGGAGGTAAGAAAATAGAAGATAATTATCGCTCGCATGGAATTCCTCTTACTGATCCGAAGACAGACCCTGTACAGTTCCAGGCTCTATCTGATTGGCTGCAATCATATCGTGTGAATGATCTCATGGATGCGAAGGGGCGGCCTCTCGCGCGAGTCCTCCGATATGTGCCGACCGGAGATTTGCGCATAGGGAAGACCAAGAACGCTTATGGCGGCGAGCTTGTCCGCGCTTTGCCTATGCCTAAGCCAGAGAAGTTTGAGTTCGATGGCAAGCATGGTCATCTCATGGGACAGTCTACGAAAATCGCTACAGAATGGCTGAATCAGGTGTTTGTAGATGATAGGAAGAAAGCAAATCAACTCAGATATTTCTGTCCGGATGAGACAGAGTCGAACAAAATGGGGCAGCTATTTGACGGAGCCGGTCGCCAATATGTATGGCCAGTGAAGGAAGGCGAGGAAAGTATAGTGACGAAAGGTCGTGTGATAGAGATGCTGTCTGAGCACACTCTTCTGGGCCATCTGCAGGGATATATACTTACCGGACGGCACGGAATGTTTGCGACTTATGAAGCTTTCTCGATGGTGAATGTCAGTATGATTGATCAATTCTGTAAGTTTTTAAAACAGTCTATGCGTATCAAGTGGCGCAAACCGATTGCCTCTCTGAATTATCTGCTGACTTCCGTAGAATGGCGTCAGGAACACAACGGTTACTCGCATCAGAATCCGAGCTTCATATCCAATCTGCTCGAGAAGCACGGTGAATTCTGCTCGATGTATTTTCCGCCGGATGGAAATTCTCTGATGGTGACATGGGAGGAATGTCTGAAAAGTCGCAATAAAGTGAATGTGATAGCGGTGGGGAAGACAGATCTGCCCCAATGGTTGACGATCAAGGACGCCCGCCGCCAGCACTCGAACGGCGTGATGGTGTGGGACTGGATTGATCCGAAGGCAGCTGCGAATCCGGATATAGTTTTCGCGGCGGCGGGCGATTATATGATAGAAGAAGTGATGGCTGCGATAGACATACTTAGGCATGAATTCCCGGAATTCCGGTCGCGTTTCGTCTGCGTGTCTGAGCTTACAGCTCTGGGCCTCGGCAGCGCGAAGAAGCCTCTAAATGCGGCAAATGTCGGTGAGTTTGAGAAGTATTTCGGCAAGACTCAGCCTATTATTTTCAATTTCCATGGTTACGGGAATGCTGTGAAGAAATTGCTTTTCCAGCATCCGTATCAGGGACGATTCTCCATACATGGATATAATGAAGAGGGCTCTACTACCACGCCTTTCGATATGCAATATCGAAATGGTACAAGCCGTTTCCACCTGGTAATCGAAGCTATGCAGCGAGCCGGTCTGACCAATAAGAAGTATGCTTCTCGCGCCAAATCGCTTATCAGGAAATATCAGGGGAAACTGAAATTACATAAGCCATATGTCGTCGAGAACGGCGTGGACTTGCCTGAAGTCGTGCACTGGAAATGGGATAATTAACGTCGTGATTTATAACGGCCGAGCACTTTGTCACGAATCTCGCTAATAGAAAATGGTTTAGGAATGAATCCATGGATTATTTGGTCTCTTTCCAGTGTCTTAATTGTATCTAGTTCAGTGCCGTGTACTCCACCGCTTATTAGATAGAAAGGTATACCTTTGACTTCTCTGAATGGTTTTGATAATTCGGCTAAAGTCGCGCCGTTGTATGTAGATAATGGATTATGATGGTCGGAAATTACCGTAGAGTGTGGTTCCAGGTTGTCTTTGATGATGTCTAGACCTTCGTGAGTTGTGGCTGCTGTTATGATTCTAGCAAATTGTCTATGGAACATTCTTTTAAGAGCTGATCTAACTAAATCATGATCGTCGACTACAAGTAATGATACGTCAGTGGATTCGACAGTATTTAATGTATTCATGATTATTTGTTAACAAGAAGGTATTTTATAATATTTCTGTATAAAGTCAAGGCGTTTTCGATTTACTCATAGTTTATGAGTTGTGAGTTGTTTTTTGAAGCTTTTTGTTGTAGAATTATGAGATTAATTTGATTATTTGTAAACACCTCAAATATGGTTCGGATTATAGAGCATGTAGGGCGACACGCCAAAGTGAAAACATTGGATCTCGAAGCGGAGCTCAAGGATAAGCGAAGATTCCGTGTAGCTATATTCGGTTCAGCCAGGATTCAGCCAGGAGATAAAGTATATAGAGAGGTTTTCGATTTAGCTCGGAAGGTAGGGAAGGCTGGTTATGATGTAGTGACTGGTGGTGGTCCCGGGCTTATGGAAGCGGCTAATGCCGGTCATGATGTGGGGGATAAGGTCAAAAGAGCTGAGTCTATAGGTCTTGTAATCAAATTACCCTGGGAGAATCATGGGAATGAATTTCTGGAAGTCGCCCATACATACAAGCATTTTGCCAAGAGACTTGATACTTTCCTCGTACTCTCGGACGTGATGGTCGTGACGAAAGGTGGCATCGGATCGCTTCTCGAGCTCTCCTATATGTGGCAGCACTTACAAGTTCACCTGACAGAATACAAGCCGATAATTCTCATCGGGAAGATGTGGGTTGATTTCATCAAATGGATGAAGAAGGCTACTCTACCAGACAATCTAGTTAGCCCGGCGGATTTCGATTATATCTATATCGCCAGAAATAATCGCGAGGCTATGGCCATGATTGATAAATTTAACGAGTTGCACAGACAGGGCAAGAAGCTCAGAAAAATTGAGTGTAAAAATGCCAAATGTGTGATCCCGAAGAGTCTCCTCAAAAACAAAGTTATTAAGGTTGAGAAGGTGGAGTCTGTCTCACGGAAACTGAAATCCTGGAAATAATCTCGTGATGGGGGCTGATTTATGAGTTTCTATATGCTGATTTTTAGGCTTATTGGCGCGTGATCTGAGCCCAGAGTTTGTGCGTGTATCTTTGATTCGATCAGGTTTTTCTCTATGCCCGGTGATGTGATGAAATAATCTATTCTCCAGCCGATATTTCGGTCACGAGCGCGCGTCTTCATGTCCCACCAGGTGTATTGGCCCGGTTCCGGATGGAAGTGTCTAAATGTATCGATATACCCTTTCTGGAATATGTGATTGAGCCAGGCGCGTTCTATATCCAGAAAGCCTGATGTATTGCGGTTTTCGTGGGGTCTGGCCAGATCTATTTCCTGATGCGCTGTGTTCAGATCACCGCAGAAAATTACCGGCTTTGTCAGCGTCTCTATGTATTTCTCGAAGCTATTATAGAATTCCAGTTTATGCTGCACTCGATGCTCTCCCATGCCGCCGTTCGGGAAATAACCAGTGAAGAAGTAGAAATCCTCGAGCTCCAGGCCGATCAGCCTGCCCTCTGTGTCGAGGATATGATTGTCGAAATGATCTATTACTTTGATGGGCTGGAGGCGCGTATATATAGCCACTCCGGAATATCCTTTGCGTTCTCCGGATTTGAAGAAGCTCTGATAACCATCAGGGTGAAGCACTTCCTGGCTGAGCTGTTCGATGTGGGATTTGGTCTCCTGTAAGCCGACAATGTCGGCATTGGTGCTGAGCAGCCAAGGTATAAAACCTTTCTTCTCCTGAGCGCGAAGGCCATTTACGTTCCAGCTATAGAGCAGATATTCTTGCATGGGTTTGTGAAATATATGTGAGTTAAATTTACCTGTAGTGTTTGAAATTACAACTGGATATCTGTGTGATTTCCAGAGCCCAGCCAGCTACTGCATACTTTTTCTGAAAAGCTGCGTAAACTGGCAGTATGCTCCTCATTCCGGCTAAATTTTGCCATGCTTATGTCAAAATTCTTACGCCTCCATTTCGGATACTGCTCAGTTTACTACGCTGCTTCAGAAAAAGTATGCAGTAGCTGGCTGGGCTGGGAAAAACCTGCTTTTATGGGGTTGACTTATTGTGAAAAACATGTAAAGAAGTGTTGCTGATTGTCTGAATTGTTTCTCATAATCGGGAGGCGTTCGGCAGTTGGTGATCTGATGGAGGAAACGATGGGTGGGAGATGTACGAGAGACGAATTGGTCGCAGCACTGCGCGGCGTAGTCGCTGCACCTACTTCCGGGCTCAGCCTGGACAATGACGAAGGAGGTCCATTCCGCGAAGTAGAGCTCGAAGGATTTCGCTTCACGGTCGACGGTGATCCCAATGTGATCGTTCGACCCAGGAGTCATCGCATCCGTCGGCGAGTGAAGTACGA
>CAIOIA010000083.1 GCA_903858295.1 uncultured Candidatus Peregrinibacteria bacterium
CGTGGAGGCTTCTGAGCTCGGGTCTGGATTCCAGATTGCGATGAAAGATTTGGAAATTCGCGGAGCTGGAGACATACTCGGTGCGAAGCAGCATGGAGTGATAAATGTTGTGGGCGTAAGCCATTTTATCCGTATGTTGAATAAGGCTGTGGACGATCTGAAGGCTGGCCGTGTGCTGCGTGAAGAGGAGCCCGAGGATATATCCGTGGAAATTCCTCTTAATGCCTTTATTCCAGATAGTTATATAACTAATACGAAAGATAAAATTTCCGTTTATCAGAAGCTTTCCGCGGCTGATTCTATAGAGTTTTTGGCTGACATGAGGGATGAACTCGTGGCCGATTATGGCGCTCTACCTGTGGAAGTTTCGAATTTCTTCAAGATTATAGAGATGAAAGTGTGGGCGAAGAAGGCAGGCGTGGTCGGAGTGAAGGCGGAGAGCGTTTATCTGACCAAGGACAAGGAAATAATCATACATATGTCACATCTCGTGAAGCCGGAAAATATTATGAATTTGCTGGATTATAATCATAGATGGTTGATTTCGGGGACTAAATTGAAGATAAAAATCGAAGATTTAGGGTTTCAATGGGTAAACGAACTCTCCATCTCATTACAAAAGCTTGCGGACAAGATTAATTCCTAGTCTGATCTGTGTATAAACTGGCTTTTTTGTTGTGGAAAAGTTCTGAAAGCTGTGGAAAAGGTTAGATATTTTGTGGAAAAGTTTTCGGCGGTGGTGTAATACTTGGTTGCGTAAATTTAGATTTACACATTCTTCTTTATTAATGAAAACATTATGGATAAATTTCCCGGCAGATCTGGAAGAACTAGATTAATAGGAGAGTTTTTGGCTGAGTCATCCGGAAATGCTCCGGGGCAAGGGCTGCAAGCCGTGCTTGCGGGAAGGGTAATAGGCCTTCTGGAGAAGGACGGGACCAACCCAGCGTCTGTAGAAGAGTCTGGGTTTTGGTTACAGGACGTGAGTGGGAAAGTTTTCATCGTTTGTGATGAATTGCCACAAGTAGGATTTTTGATAGAAGTGGCGGTGACAGCTATGACCGTCGATAGAGTAGAGCTAGTCGGAGAGGTGAAGGTACTAGCAGGATGCGATGATTTTTTTGTTTCTCTGCAGACTTCACCGAATTATAAGCGCATGCTGATAGATCACAGTATGCGTGATCAGCTAATAGGCAGAACTCGAATCATGGCTGCGATTAGAGAGTTTTTTCTGAGTAGAGATTTTATAGATGTGGATACGCCCGAGCTTGTAAGACTCCCTGGTATGGAGCCTTATCTGGATGTGTTTCAGACGAGTTTCGAGGCTGATTTTTCTGCGGAGAAGCAGCTCAAGGAGCAGATGTTTCTCATTACATCTCCTGAGTATGCCATGAAGAAATTGTTGGTGGGTGGTCTGGAGAGAATTTTCCAGATTACCAAGGCTTTTCGAAATAAAGAGACTTTTAGTGAGAGACACAATCCTGAATTTACCATCCTGGAATGGTATAGATCATATGCTTCCTATCTCGAGATAATGGATGATACAGAGGAGCTGGTGAAATATCTTTGGGAGAAATTCGGGAAGCGTGATGCTTCAGGAGCGCTGCAACGAGTTGTATATGCAGGGAAGGAAGTAGACGTGATGGCTAAGTGGGAGAGGCTTCGTGTTATAGATGCTTTCGCCAAACATGCCGGTATAGATGCTGCGACTTTCGGTGATGAGGCTGCTATGCGTGCCGTGGTGAAGGCGAGAGGCTACGCCGTCTCTGATGCGGCGAATTTTGATGATTTGTTTTATACAATATTCCTGAATGAGATAGAGCCTCGACTGGGCGAGACAGTGCCGACAATTTTGTATGATTATCCGGTGTCTATGGCCGCTCTATCCAAGAGATGTGAGGGAGACGAACGGTTTGCCGAGAGATTTGAGGCTTATATAGGAGGACTGGAGCTGTGCAACGCTTTCACTGAGCTAAACGATCCGATAGAGCAGGAGAAGAGGCTTAGACAGGAGAGGGAAGAGCGAGCTGCGGCCGGTAAACTACTATATAATGTGGACGAGACTTTCATCGATGCTTTGAAGTTCGGCATGCCGCCTGCCGGTGGGACTGCACTCGGGGTAGATAGGCTCATAATGCTGATACTTGGGGTGTCGGATATTCGGGATGTTTTGTTTTTCCCGCATAGGGATTTGTAGAAATTATTTTCATTTGACCTCTTCCGGAAAGCCGACTAATATGGCTCGGAAAGGCTTCCATAAGGCCTGAAATACTTTTAAGATTATCCATATGATTACATCAGATTTCAAGAAGGGCGTAGCTATCAAATACAATGGCGACACCTGTCTGATACTCAGTTATGACTTCGTTAATCCAGGCAAAGGGACTGCTTTTACCCGCACTAAATTGAAGAATGCCAAGTCAGGCAAAATATTCGAAGTGAGTTTCCGTTCTGGAGAATCCATAGAGGAAGCACAGGTAGAGTATCGCCGATGCCAATATCTCTACAATGATGGGACTGATATGACTTATATGGATAATACCAATTACGAGCAATTTACCTTGCCGATAGAAAATATCGGAGAAATGATTGATTATATAGTGGATGGCAGCGAGGTCGTGGTGGTCTTCATAGACGGAAATCCTTTCACCATACAGCTTCCGGCCAAGATGAATTTCAAAGTAATTGACGCTCCCGCAGGTACGAAAGGGGACACCGCCACAGGCGGCTCGAAGCAGGTAACTGTCGAGACAGGCGCCAAAGTAAATGTGCCTTTATTTATCAAAGAAGGGGATGTGATCAAGGTAAACACTGACACCAAAGAATATGTAGAGAGGGTGGCACAGTAATGGCTGTGCCATTCGAAGTTCGCCAAAGGCGAACGAAGAATGGTGGAGATGCAGGGAGTCGAACCCTGGTCCATAACCGTCTGAGACAAACTTCTACAATCATAGTCGGGCTTGTTAGTGAAGAGAATAAAAGCTCGACGCAAAGCTCTCTTCACTTTCATTTTGGTGATACTTCCCACCTCTCAAAATAATAAACCGTGGAGGAAAGTCCTGCTAGTGGCATGATTTCAGCTCAGCAGAAATCGACTGAATCATGACCCAAGAGTTTGTGGTCCTGGGGATTTTCGCTTGCTTAGGCCGCAAAGGCTAAAGCTGGAGAGAAAGCTAATGCTTCGTTCTTCATAGCGGCAACGAGTCTATCGTTTGCATTTATGTTTTGTACCGACGGATCTGACGGGAGACGGTACAATCCCGTGATTGCAGTTTGTGAAAGAACAATTATGTCGAATGCCAATACATCCCCAGACCATAATCCTAGCTTATTTCACTAATTCTGTAAATGAAAACTATGAATGTTTGTGGTTCTGAGCTAATATGTCTTCGAATTAATTATACAAAAATATGAATAAAATTATTGGTAGCTTTTTAGCTCTTGCGCTTGGGTTTTCATCTTTAATAAGCGCTGCTGTTGCCGCTGATACTGCTGCGTTTTCTGATGTGCCAGTGACTCATGTGAATTATAAGGCGATAATGGATCTCAAATCGAAGGGGGTGATAGGTGGCTATCCGGACGGGACTTTCCGGCCGGATCAGCTGGTAAATCGCGTGGAGGCTCTCAAAATAATTCTGGGTGGGGCGAAGATTTCTACGGTTTCTTCCCTGAAGAAAGCCTTCTTCAATGATACTGACGGTACTCAATGGTATGTGCCTTATCTAAATAAAGCGGTGGAACTGAATGTTGTGGCTGGTTATCCTGATGGCTCTTTCAAGCCGACGCAGACTGTAAATCTCGTGGAAAATTTAAAAATGCTGATTCTGGCTCTCGGTGAAGATGTGAGTAAGCTCGATGTCCCGGCTAATCCATATGGTGATGCGTCGAAGAGCGAGTGGTATGCCAGATATCTGCAGTATGCGAAGAATTCTCATCTGATAGATGCGGATGCTTCGGGAAATATACAGCCGGCACAGGGTATGACCAGAGCGAAGCTGGCTGAGATTGCTTATCGCATGCTTTATCTCAAGGATTCTCAGATAGAGACATTTCCGCCGAAAGTGGTAGTGCCTGTTGTGCCTGACAATAATAATCCGAATGGAGCTTATGTCTTGACTGTGAATATCAAAGATATGGCTTTCAATAAAGCCGTAATGACAGTAGGATTAGGCACTGCGGTAAAGTGGTTGAATGCAGACTCTGCGCAGCACAGCGTCGTCAGCGATGGTGGTGGAAGTGAACTCGGCAGCGGGTTGCTGGCGAACGGCGACTCTTATGTCCATACATTTAATCAGGTTGGGACTTTCGCATATCATTGCGGCGTGCACGGAGCCATGAAAGGTACTATTATAGTGAAGCCGGTTAATCAGGTGCCGACAATTTAATCGTTTGGGCCTTTAGTGCTTGCACTAGACGCTTTGCGTTCAGAAGTGAATAACTTCTGGGGTCCACCAATTATTTCTACCAATCAGGGGCTATATCTCTTTCTTGATTTGCTGTGCCAGATCTCTGATGAGAGGCTTGAGAGCTGTGCGGTTGTTTTCGTGTAGAGCCAGGTCTATTTGAGCAGCTAGTTTTTGCATTTTAGCCGAGCCGAGTAGCTGGATTTTAGCTAGATGAGGGGCGAATTTGTCCGTACTGAGGCCGTCAGGTGATGAGAGGCCGGATGTTAGATGGTCCAGTGCGCTCTGGTATTCGCGAGACCTGGTCTGGTCGACATGATGCTTGTGAGCGTTGGCGAGGCTGCGTCTCGTGAATTGCTGCTCGACGCGGAGCTGGCCTCGGTTTAGATATGTGATGATAAGCCAGAAAAGGCCTACTGCCAGTATAGGTGCGGCGAGTGCGCCGACTGGGAATTGCGGGATTATCGGGACTGTTTTGACCTTCGGGCATTCCGTCCGCTGGTCTGCGAAAGGGGCTATGGGTGGACAATATTCAGGGCCGGAGACTATGACAGTGTTGGTGGGTTCGGCGGTTGGTTGAGCCGTTGGCTGGGTAGGAATTGGGCGGGGAGTCGGGATATCGCGGGGTGGGGTTTTGGTCGGTGGCGTCGTAGTGACTGTCGGAGTCGGAGTGGTTGTAGGTGTGGTGACTCCTGTATTAGTGCCAGCGGGTGGAGTAGTAGGAGTAGTCGTGCCTGCTGGTTGAGTCGGAGTGGTTCCTGTGTTTGTAGTGCCTGTCGTCGCTCCCTGAAGAATTGCCGGATTGAAAGCTGCGGGGTCGGGGAGGGCTAGAGGATCTACCGTGATGGCCGGCGTTATATCCTTGATAGGTACTCCGTTTGGATCAAGCAGTATCTGACTTTCGAGTAGAGTGGCGGCCTGGCACAATGAAAGCTGGCTGAGGAAGATGGTGAAGAGGCAGAATGTTTGTAAGTATTTTTTCATAATAAGTCTTGAAAGTAGTTGCGGCTTATTTTTGATTAATTTCCATGTCTTGACGGATGGCTTCCAGAAGAGCTGTGCGGTCTTTGTGGTATTCTTCGCCGAGTACTATTTCTCTCGCTCCTTCCTTCGCGGAGAAGCGTTGCTTGGCTAGAGACATAAGCTCCTGTGAGAGATTGTTTTTCAACTGCTGGAGGTGCTCGTCTGAGATCAGGTCTACTTTTATCTCTGTGCGGGTCCACTCATTATCGAAGTTTTCGAAAGTGGTGAGGGAGGATTTGCCTGCGGATTTCTTGGTGATGATGTTCTCCAGAGTAGCCAGCTCCGAAATAAACTGTGAATATATTTCTTGTTTGAGGCTGAATTCTTTCTCCTTGCGTGCTCTGGCTTGCTCTGTCTCTTCACGGCGTTGTTCACGCTTGATATCCATATTCCGGATGATGAAGGATGTGAATATGGTGATGAATGTGCCGACGAAAAGTCCTGCTACGCCGATGATGGAGCCGACGACCTGTCCTAGTGCCTGCGGATCCCGCATGGTGGCGTCGATCAAGTCTTTGTTGAATAATGAGTCGAACATAATTTGTTTGTAAAAGTTTTATGTAATATAGCAGAGTTCCGGATATTATAATAGATGCTTGGGCGATTCTGTCGAGAGAATCCTCTTAGTGGCTAATCGATGGTACTTGTGTTGACAATTCGCAGTATTTCTGTCTAACTGTAGTCTTGTTTTGTAGTCTTCATGAGAAACGCTTTGGAAATAGAGAATCAGCTTATAGAGGAGGCGAAAGTCAGTCCTGAGAAGTTTGCTGTTATCTATGACAGGTACGTAGAGCAAATATATAGATATGTGTATAGAAGGGTAGGAGAGCAAGCCGTTGCTGAGGACTTGGTTAGTCAGACTTTCTATGACGCTCTAAGCCATCTGAAGAGTTATAAGTTTATAGGTTTTCCCTTTTCTTCGTGGTTGTACAAGATAGCTCACAACAATGTTCTTCGCTGGTATCGCAGCAATTCGCGTCAGTCGCGAGTGGACATGGAGGAAATATCTGAATTGGCAGATGTAGCCAGCGATCTTGAGCAAGATATAGATGCTCATACAGAGCGATTAAACTTGAAAGAGGCCATGGATGAGCTGGAATACGAGGAGAGAGAGATTATCAGACTTAAATATTTTGAAGAAATTTCAAATATCGAGATAGGACACATCATGGGGATTTCTGCTAATAACGTGGGAGTGAAGCTGTATAGGGCTTTGAAGAAGTTAAAACAATTAATTTAGACATATACTGTGGAAACTATAGAAGGAAAATATTTTGAAAATGTTATAAATAAGCTTCAGAAAGCCAAGGCTGACGAGCTTATATTTCCTCGTGAAAGCTTCGTGGCTGGACTTAGGACTTCTTTGCTGGATAGAGCGGCTGCACCTTCTGAGAAGCTTGATTGGAGCGATGTGGTGCTCAGATGGCGCTATGCGCTTGGAGCTGTGCCGGTATTAGCTGTTTTGGCTATAGTGGTGTTGAATATCGGTAATGCCCCAATGAGTCCTCTTATCCCTCCTCTAGAGCCAATGACTTCACAGATTCAATCTGTGAATGTTCCGCAAGCGTCAGTATATAGTTTATCAATTGGGGGTAATGAGGCTATGTCTGATAGCGCGGGGGCTCTCTATTCTAGAAAGGCTCAAAATTTCGAAATTGTCACTTTCTCATCTGCCTCTGTGATGCCTCCGGCCGATGTGTTGGCGAGAGCTAGAGCGGGTGAAGATGAGCCGCGTGGTGCGAGCCGTGTTTACGGATTCTACCGATTCTTCGATGAAAACTTAATTATAGCTTTGCTTTCCTGCATAGAGCAGGCCGAGAGATATGAAGAGGTAAATCATAATCTGAGGGAAGAGTAGGCTGTTTACGAAGCAGGAGTGGATTATCAATGTGACGAGAGCCGTGAATAAGCCTAGATATAGGCCTTTCTCTTTGTCAGGCGAGCTTCTCCAGCGGCGGAAGGCATAAGCCAGTGAGCCGGCAAGAAATAGCAGATATGTGAGTAAACCGAAGAGGCCCGTGGTGGCGAATATCGTGAGTAAGCTCGAGTCAGAGCCGCTGGCGGAGTGGACATCCTCATCCTGTATGAAGCCTTGATTTAGTTTGGTATAGGCTAGAGTGTTATAGCCGTGGCCGAATAGTGGCTTCTGAGTTATTAGCGATACTGTCTGCTCCCAGTTCTGTATGCGGAGGCGTGCTGTAGGGTCAGGGTTTTCCGAGCTATTAAACAGTACTGAGTTGATGCTGGTGGCCAATTCGCCGACTCTCTCCTGTGCGCGGTCTGAGAGACTTATGCCGAGAGCGCCGATGATGAGGATTATCACAAGCAGGCGAGGGGATTTGAGTAAGCCCAGTATGATGATGCCTACGGCGAGTGCTACATAGGCGGAACGGGAATAGGTGAGGAATAGGGCTGTGGCAATGATGATCAGGAATGCTGTGAGTAGAATGCGGTGCTTCTTCTGATATAGAAGTATGCCGGTGAACATGCAGAATATGAATGCCAGAAAGCCTCCGATAAAGTTCGGGTCTAGCCAGCTGCCTACCAGGCGGAGTATGTGTGGGTCGTAACCCTGCGTCTTGGCTAATTCTTCCAGACTCGGGAGAAATGAGAGCTGAAGGAAGCCTGTGATGGCTATCAGAAGAGCTGCAAATGCTATAAACTTAATGGTTTGTGTTTGTGCAGAGCGCTCTTGAAGTAGACTCGCTGTGATAGGGAAAAGTGCTATATATTCGGCAAGTCTGATGAGGTAGAGCGAGCTGTTCAGTACTTCGTTGAGCGGAAGGTCGATGAGGCTGAGAATAAGTGAGAATACTGCGATAGCGATGAAGGCACTAAGTATGCGGATTTGCTTGATGGCGGGGCGGGGGAGAGGAGTAATCCTTCTCTGTAACAGGAAAGCGATGATGAATAGCGGGATAAGCAAATCGCTAATCACTATGCTGTGCCCGAGAAGCTCAAAACGTGAGAACTCACCCAGGACTGGGAGTAGTAGGATTAGATATAGTCCATAGATGAGTTTCACCGTGTATGATTATTATTTCTTGTCATGCGAGGCGGTGCCGGCAGCTGCATGCTTGCGGCGTTTTCTTTCCTTCAGAGATCCCCAGACCAGCCAGCCGATGACGATGACAGGTAATGCGAATGAGGCGTAGATGTAGGCTTGTACTGGTTTGACGAGAGTCTTTGGTGGGAGTTTCTCTATTGGCTTCGGGTCGTTGGTGACTTTTAGGTTGATAGTTGTGATGATGCGGTAATTAACGTTGGCTCCAAATCCACTTACATTGCCAAGAGCTTTTATTTCACTTGCAACGCCACCAATGTAGTCTTTAAGTTCTGCATCTTTAGGGATTGTAATTGAGACAGGAATGTTTTGTGAACTGTTTGGCCCTATTTCTACCTGTCTGATTGGGATATTTATCCATTTTCCTATATCCTTTAATGTTTCGTTTTCTTTGAGATACCCTTTGGTTTTGTCTAGTTTTACTTTTAATTCTGTAGGATAGAAGAATATTGTTTTTGATGTATTATTGTTATTAATAGTAATTGTGTCTTGTATAATACTTCCTGGTTTTGCTTCATATGTAAATTGTGCTGGGCTCTCTTTGTTCTGCGTCGTTGGTTGTGCAGAAAACCCGGCTTTATTATCAGTAGTTGAATTTTGAATGAATTGATATATTCCTATCATAATAATAAAAGCTATTATCGATAGACTCAATATCATTGCCACTTTTCTTGTTCCTTTCATTGTGTTTTGTGATTAAATTATTTTATTTCATTAATTTTCCTGAGAAGTAGCTTCGCCCCTGGCTTCAAGTCATAAGGAGCAGAAAGTTTGTTTATATGGACAATTTTTTTCCAATTCATCCCATGTTTCATTGCTAGATCTTTCAGATTATCGCCCTCTACTATTTCATAATAATCACAGTGTTTGAGATAATTCTTCTTACTAATAATAATTATTATGATCAGAAGTATTAAGAATATTACCCCACCCCCTATCTCCATTATATAATTCCAAGGTATTAGTTGAATTGATGTTTGTAAATTTATTGGCTTTAAGTCTGTATATATATTATCAAATGGGTTATATTCCTGTAGTGTACCGTTCAATTTTATTTCAAAATTACCCCATGAGTACTTGTCTTTTGGCCATTCCATTTCTTTATGGAGGGTACTGTTGTTTTGTATAGAATTTATATTAACCGGTATGGTAAAGTTAGTATCATTATTAAGCCCTCCTTCTACGTTCAATTCACCTTTAAAAGTAAGCATTGTGTTACCTTTGTTGTTGATATCAAAAGTGAAAAGTCTTTCGTTGTTTTCCTGAAAGTATTGTAAATTTGATATATCTCCTTCGCTTAAACTTGTTCCTGGTATTTTCAAATATACCCCTTTTATGATCCTACTTTGTACCTTTACCGAGAACGCTGCTTTAGTAGCTTTACCATCTGAAGGGGCACTAATTTCTTCGGTTGAGATTGCTCCTGTATATAGACCTGGAAGCGCATTTTGTGTCGGGCTTATTGTGAAGTTTACGGTTTTTTCTTCATTTGGTGCTAAAATAAAGTCATTGATTTGAAATTTAATCCAATTTCCTAAGTATTCTTGTTCTTGTTTTGCATTCTTATAAGACTGTTGTCCATTCGAATTACTATAACCGTCTATACTGCTTAAGTGTATCGTAATTGTGTCGACCGTGTCGCGATTAGTAATGATTATATGGTCTCGGATTGGCGTATTGTTTTGATAAGTAAAATTATATTTCCGGTGTGGGTCGTTATTGCCAGGAGAAACATTGATATGTGAGCTTTTTCCTGCAAAGGTTATTTGTCCAATAAATACACTAGTTATTAATATGATTAATATTTTAATAATGTTTTTCATCTCCATTTTGTTATATTGTACTTAGTGTAAATGATAATGTAGAGACATATTCTCCTTCAGTAATGCCTTCGTTTATTGCCCTGGCTGGAATATCAATTATTGTTGATATTCCGAATTCAAATGTTCCAAGTGA
>CAIOIA010000084.1 GCA_903858295.1 uncultured Candidatus Peregrinibacteria bacterium
CAAAAGGAATCACTTGCCAATTATTCTCCTGAAGCTGTCAGATATGCCAAACACGTAATTTCAAATGGCAAAAAAATCTCCTCAAGCCCAGACAAGGAAAAGGAAATCGAGAAAACACGATTACATGTGAGCGAAGGAATGGGAAATACAAACCCATTAAAATTATTCGGTTATTGCAACGAAGATCGTGAAACCGGCCAAATAGCCGCTATATACGAAGCGAGAAAGACAGTGTCTGATTTGCCTTCGAAATACTCTCTGTACCTTCCGGTCGAATTCATAATTGCTACATTATCAAATGAGGGCTTCAGTCTAGACCTGGACTCACCTAAAACGAAAAATCTGGATGGCTTCGAGAATTTCGGTAATGACACTTTCGGCAGTGAATACAAAAGAATGGTTGCCGCAGGAGTCATCCCACCCAATTTTCAGGATAAATTCTCAATTACTAAGAGGTACAACGAAAAAGGAATTCCGGTAATATCAGCGCGATTCAACGACAAAACCGCTGCAATTCAGGCTACTGTCTCTATGCTCGCCTACAATCAAACACTTTTTTATGATGATCTGGTGGCCAGAAACATCCCTACAAACCATCTAACTCCAGACGAACGATTATTTTACACATATTACTATTACAATCGTGGACCGAATTCGATCGACAAGGAATTAGTATCAGAAGAAATAGTTCACAGACGCTACTACAGCTTCAACAATCAGGGAGCCAGCGCTAACGCTTATCGCGTGGTAGGAGGAGTGAAATGGATGACCATAAATGGAGTGACCGATAAGTCCCCCGAAGGAAAATATTGGTGGAGTCGATCAAATCAATCAGGAGAAAACCTGGAACAGACTAAACTTGAAAAAGCCTTGAACCAGAAAATATCTCCACACAGTATCGACGGAATCACTTTCTATATCTTTGATCAGGCCAGAGTCACTGCCGAGTGGTACTGGTTACTAAGCAAAGCTAGAGAAGAAGGCTGGAAAGGCGGAGTCAATACCATCAACAAAGGCATGAGAACTTATGCGCAGCAAAAAAGCTTATATGAAGCATATCTGCATCACAAGGGATCACCGGCATTCAATCCGGATGGACCGAAAGCCGCACATGCCATGCATCTGATAAAGAACGTCAAAGCAAAAGGAAATTGGTCAATGGCTATAGATACAGACGCAAATGAGGTTGATAAATTGATCAAAATCGCTGAAAAACTTGGAGTCAAATTACATCGCCCATATATGCCACAAGAACCATGGCATATAGAAGCAGTGGAAGAGTTCGCCATACCGGAATAAATCAATTTCCCAAAACATCTAAATCAAGCTAGACTTCAGCAGTCTATTTATTAGCTTGTCTTCCACATGAGTTCAAACAGCAACAAAAATATATATATCGCATTCATCTCTTCTATCCTCATATTCCAAAACGCATATGCGACAGTCAATATCACGGATATCAAAGACGTCAAACCACAGGACCCTGAAGTCGGAGTATATCAGGATGTCATAAACTCGAAGGCAATTTCTCTCGATACACGAGGGAATTTCCGTCCAAATCAATTAATAAATCGAGCCGCTTTCCTGAAAGCAGCTCTGACATATTCCGGCTTTACCCCATCTTCCAGCTTCAATTTCTATACAGGCTACAGCGATGTGTCGGAAGAAATATGGTTTGCACCTTTTGTGAAGAAAGCTCTTGAAATCCGAGCTCTATCGAATCGCCCAGGCGACAATTTCTATCCGGATCAGAATATAAGCAGACAGGATGCTTTGCTTCTGGCTATGAGCATATATGGCATCCCTACTCCTCCAGCCAAGCCTACCGCCAGCGATCTTTACAAGGATATTCGCATCAATCACCCATTGGTAAGCGTATATGCATCTGCATACAGTCACGGAATATATTTTGAGAAAGATCAGCAGTACTTCTATCCGTCCAAACTCCTGACCCGAGGAGAAGCGGCTGACCTGCTCTTCAAAATCAAAATGGCTAGTGGAGATAACACAGTCAACACGCCTAAGCCAACCACAGTAACAGTATCCTTCCCTGATCAGGGAAGCGAAGATCTGCTGCAAAACGAGAAATTTGGCATACTGGAAGACGCATGGCAGAAAATCCACACACAATTCGTATACACCGACAAAATCAACGAGAATAAGATGCTTTATGGAGCTATCTCAGGAATGGTAGACGCTCTGGGCGACCAATATTCCACTTTCCGCGCGCCAAACAGCCAGGGACAATCATATATCTATGTACCTGAAAATTATGAAGGAATTGGAGCTGTCATCGAGATGATAGATAATAATTATACAGTTCAGACCACTATAAATAACTCCCCTGCCTCACGCGCAGGACTGAAAACTCACGACATCATATCAACTCTAGGCGGACAGTCAGTGAAGGATCTCAGCCTGGAACAAGTATTATCTCTTATCAAAGGCAAGGCTGGAACTATACTAAATCTGACAATTCTCCGCAATGGCCAAACTCTGAGTTTCAACATAGTACGCGAGAAAATAAACATTGAATCAATACATCAGGAAGTTTTGCCGAATAATATAAATTATCTACGCATAGACCAGTTCACTGAGAACACCGCTGCTGAATTTGACAAAGATCTCACGGCAATCAAAGCCTCCGGCTCCAAAAAATTAATCATCGATCTCCGCAACAATCCGGGCGGCTATCTCACAAGCACACAGGAAATATTGGGGCACTTCATCACACTCGATCAGGTAGAATTCTATACTGAAGACAAGGATAAAGCCCGCACTCCTTTCGTCTCTACCGGCAAAGCTGATCTGAAAGATTATCGAGTAGTAGTCCTCATCAACGAAGGGTCCGCATCAGCCTCCGAAATCACCGCAGGAGCTTTGCAGGATTACAAGCTCGCATATATCATCGGAACAAAATCTTTCGGG
>CAIOIA010000085.1 GCA_903858295.1 uncultured Candidatus Peregrinibacteria bacterium
GGTGTGGCCTGTCTGGGTGGCCGCTTGGCGGACGTTATGAATCAATTCAGCTTGAGTGTCATAATCACCGTGAGAGAAATTCAGTCTGGCTACATTCATGCCAGCATTAATTAATTTTACAATTGCCTCTACCTTCGAAGTAGCAGGACCTAGCGTGCAGACGATTTTGGTGTGTTTTTTCATGAAATTTTGTTGATTAAAATGTGTTTCAGGCTGCTTTCGTGTTTTCTGATGGAGGCGTCTTATTGCTATTCACCAGTGACGGATGATAGTCAGCAACCGGCTGTGTGATCACGGCGGCTAATGCTTGAGAGCTCTTCACATATTTTGTCTTGATAGCGCTGCCACGGCTCATGGCTGTACTCATTATTTGGCTTGGTGTCTGTCTTGCTACTTCATTGACTGCGTCTTCCTGGCTTTGTTTCTCCGGACCCTTGAAACTTTCCGGAGATGGGGGAGCAGCATCCACATCCTGAAATATCAGACGACTTGGACGGAACGAATTTCGTCCTGATTGCTTGTGTGATAATAGAACCATAATATAATTAATAAGTTAATACTTCCTTCTCTATTTCCAGAAGTTTGAGCAATTCTTTTTGTCTATATATCTCTTCCAGGGCTATCAGACTGTTGCCGAAACTAGTCTTCAGTTCGTGTTCGTATTGATCTACGACTATGTCCAAATCCTTTTTGAATTTCAATTTTAGTAAATTTGTCTGATGTTCTGTTTCAGCCTTGGTGGAGTCGAGAGTCGAGATCTTCTGCTCTACGGCTGTCTTCAATTCCTCACAGCGCTTGCGGAAAGCTGTGCTGACGTTCTCGATGTGCGTCATCTGAGCCTGCGAAGCCTGATTGTATTTCTCGTCTATAGGATTCATGTGGTTTTGGTTTTGTTTTACTTAGTAATTTTATCATGAAAACAGTCGGCCAGCCAGCTACTGCATACTTTTTCTGAAAAGCTGCGTAAACTGGCAGTATATTACTCACTACGGCTAAATTTTGCCTTGCTTAAGGCAAAATTCTTAACGCCTTCGTTTCGGATACTGCTCAGTTTACTTCGCTGCTTCAGAAAAAGTATGCAGTAGCTGGCTGGCCTTCCTACAAACCAAAGCCCCATCCTTAGCTTTTGGCTAGATGGGGCTGTACGGCGACTATACTCTGACGTAGGATTTAGCTTTGATGCCGTATTGGCAGAAGAATTTGTCCTTGGAGACATTGTCTATGACGATTTCGGCTGTGGCCCCGCAGTAATCGGCTTTTGACACCAGGCGGAATTTCTCGAGTGGCGTGCCTTTTATTCTCTTGGCGGCCTCAGTGATGTCTCCTCCTGTCCAGATCACTACTTCCATCCCTGCTGTGCGGTATTTCTCAATCATTGTGAGAGTATTCTGATTCAGTGATCCGTCTGCCATAAGTAAGGTGTCGTCCAGATCGCAATATACTCCGCTAATGTCTCCACTCATCACTTCGATGTGAGAGAATCTGGCGTTCTGGATGAAATCGATAACCGATTTATCAGATGCTTCCGGCTTGATGTCGAATAGCTCTCTGGCCTTCTCTAGTATTTGTCTCAATCTATAGTCGTTGGCTTTGATAATATAATCTTTCAGGTCGTGCTGTAGAATTCTCAATTCTGTTCTTAAGACTTCAAGAGGTAATCCCTTCTTGAGAAATTCGACTACTACAGTCCAGAAATTGCCTTCAGGGCTGATAATGTCTGCGAATGTGAGGCGTTCCTCTTCTAGAAGTTTTTTCAGGTGAGGTTCACTAGCATTTGGTTTGAGCCTGTCTCCGAGATGGCAGATTATCAGCTTAGCGGTGCGTTCTCTCTTCATGATTTCCATAGCTTCGTGAGTCGCTGCATATTGATTATCTTCTGAGGCGTAGAAAAGCATTACTGTGTTCTTTATCAATTCTGGGGCCATTTCACGGAGTACCATATCTGTGACTTTGGCTAATGGGCCATCTGCCTTTGTCCCAAGTATTCTGAGACCTGTTTTGACAGTCTCAGCTTTTTCGGCGGTTTTGGTCTCAGCGACTGGAAGAGTCTCTGTCGGTATTACTGGAGCTTCTGTTTTTTTCGTAGCTTCAGCAGGAGCTGCGTCTGGTGTGCGACTGGGTTTTTCTCCATCCAGAAAGAATTCCATCAGGCCGTTCATAGAGGCTTCGTATTTTTTCGTAGCTGTGGCAGGTGTTGCGGCTTCTGTCTGAGGAGCAGCGGTGACTGCTGGCTCCGCGGGTAAATTTGCTTTTACCTTTCGGCTTGTCTCTTCTGCAATTAATGTAGCTTTGCGTTCTTCAATACTGGATGCTAAATAATAGAGGCTGTTTATCTCATGCAGAGCTTTCAATCCCTGTGTCTTCGGATCTGTGTCGTCGACCAGAATTTCCAGCAATTTACCTCTGTAACCAGCCTTAGATTGGACGGGTAGATAGGCTTCTGGAACTCCTAGTTCTCTTAATCTTATAGTGGCTGACCCGATGTCACCGCCTGTGATTATGATGATTTTATTGCCTGCATTATGAGCATCTTGAAGTGATTTAATATGTCTGTCATTTAGTTCTCCTTGCTTATCAAGAAGAGTTCCTTCTATATCTACGAATATTCCTGGGATAAATTCATTTGCTTTCTCTGCAGTGGCGATGTTTTCTTTCAACTCATCTAAAGGAATTCCAGTTTTCGAATTACTATCTATCCTTAGTGCCAGGTATCTTTCGATCTCAGCTTGAGACAATTCTGGCTGCAATTTCTCCAAAGTGACTATCAATTTCTCGATAGGGAAATTGGCGTATGTGAAGTCAGGTCCGTAGTAATCCTTGCCTGCCGGATGTTGTATTCGTTTCTTTACTATGTCTACTAGCAAGTCTCGAGGGGTGGTGGCTGTAAGAAGTAGAATTGGAGATTCTGATGAGTACTTATCTCTTGAAAATAGAGCTTGTAATTCAGGATTAGTCAATGATTCCGGGCGGAAATAGAACGCTCCACCGTCTGCCTGATCCAAATCTGTGTTGTCAATGTTCAGGGCTTCTATCGGGCCTAGTATGCGATTGAGACATCCGATGGCGTGGACTTCTAAGGCGCGTCTAATAGCCTCATCTACCAGTTTTGTAGCATAAGGCTGGTTATGTCTGGAGTTCAACAAGCTTCGTCGTACTTCTCTCCCTTCCTGCATTTTCTCATATTTCTCAAAAGTGTGACAAAGAGAATGGCTCCATCCACTGAATCCACGGACTCCGTATGAAGGAAGCCTGATAAATTCATCAGCAACTATACTCATTAAATCGTTATAACAGCCGTGTGTGTTCATTTCTCCTACTTCCGCGAGTACATGTTCATAATTATTCCAATGACCATATCGTGAGATTTCATCCCAACTTTTAGTGTCTCTTCCTAATTTCTCAGCCAGTTTCTTCATGTCGAAGCCCTGGGCTGTAGAGCACTCGGTGATCAATTCCTGACACTTGGCTTTCTCTGCCAGCCATTCTTCTCTGGAGAGTCCCCCTGTGTCTTCAGCTGATTGTGTATATTGTCGTCTAATACCATAGTGATATTTGGTTAGGTTATTGCGCAGTAAGCATATAACCTGTTGATATGAAGAGCAAATTATACAATAAACTTAAGTAAAGTCAAGGTTTTGGCTCGGTTTGAACTAGAATTGACGTTGTCGTGATTTCTTGACAACTGAAAGATTGTCTTCTATGCTAAGCCCTAATCTAAATTCTTAATAATATGACATGCTTGGAGATATACTGAAAGCATTAAGTCTGAGCAAGCAGGAAAGCGATATTTTCATGCAATTAGCACGTCTGGATAGCGCCCCAGCCAGTCGCATCGCTCAGAAGACAAGGCTTAAACGCACCACCTGTTATCAATTACTGGAAGATCTGGTGAAGCGGAATATTATCAAAAGATCCATTAAATATGGTGTACGATATTATACTGCTGCCACTCCAAGTGAATTGGTTGTAATTCTGGACAAGCGCAGCGAACCTCTCCTGGCCGCCAAAAGTCAGCTTGCGAAGAACATATCTGAAATAGAGAAATTTTATCATGGTGGGGCTCAGAATACTGCCATATCTTTCTATGAAGGATATGACGAGATTAAGCTGATTTATGACAAAATTTTGGCTCAAGATGACAGCGACATTTACTCGATCTTGCGAAAAATGGATACTACTAATCATCCGCTAAGCGAATATTGGAAGAAGTATCTGAAAGAGAGGCTGGCCAAGAGGAAGAAGAGCTATTCTATTGTTCCTGCTGATCAGCAGGCTGAGACCTATCTCAAATCCAGCCGTGTAGAGAAGCGCATGGCTGTGAAAGTCGATCCTGATGATATAGAGATATACGGTGATTTGAAAGTGTGTGGTCGACTCGTAGGGCTTGTGTCGCAGCATGAAGGGCGAATATTCGGTATTACCATAGAGGATGAGAAAATCGCGAAGATGTTCAAAGGTATGATCAAGACTCTTTGGAAGCATTATTCTTAGCAATGAAACGGAACGCTGACACTACTGCATACTTTTTCTGAAAAGCTGCGTAAACTGGCAGTATACTCCTCATTACGGCTAAATTTTGCCATGCTTATGTCAAAATTTTTAACGCCTCCATTTCGGATACTGCTCAGTTTACTACGCTGCTTCAGAAAAAGTATGCAGTAGTGTCAGCGTTCTTTCCTTTTGCGCATTCTGGGAAGTTTTACTTCACTGTCACGCTTTTGGCTAGGTTGCGGGGCATGTCGGGGTCGTTTTTGCGGAGTAGACCGAGATGATAGGCGAGGAGCTGTATGGGGATTATGTTTACCAAGCCCTGCGATATGCCGGCGTCTGGGACCTTGATCCAGAAGTCGAAGACAGGATTATTCTCAGACGCTACTCCTATGACGTATGCGCCGCGGGCTTTCACTTCCTGACAATTATTGAGTATATCCTGTCTTGTCTCATCGTTGGAGATGAGTGCTATGACGGGCGTATCTGTGGTGATCAGCGCTAGCGGGCCGTGCTTCAATTCTCCAGCTGCGAAGCCTTCGGCATGTATATAAGAAATTTCCTGTAATTTGATGGCTGATTCCAGCGCCATGGCATAATTCACTCCTTTGCCGATAATGTATATGGACTCCACTTCAGCGAGCAGATCGGCTAGACTGCGTATATGATCTTCGTAGCGTGGATTGAGCATGTCTGTAATCTGGCTCTGGGTTTCTAGCAGAAGCCTTTTGCCTTCGGCCAATTGTCCGGTACATGCATAAGCTAGTAATGTCAGAATTGCGAGTTGAGATGTAGTAGCTTTAGTCGAGGCGACTGCCTGTTCCGGGCCGGCTTTCAGGTGTATGGAGAAGTCGGATTCTCTGTCCATGGTAGAGCCTTTCACGTTGATTATCGCGAGAGTTTTCGCGCCTTTGGTTTTCGCGGCGCGGATGGCTTCTAGAGTATCGGCCGTCTCTCCGCTCTGAGATACAGCTATCATGAGTGAGCGATCTTTTATGAAGTGCTGTAAGCTGGAGAATTCCGATCCTACTGCGAAATTGACATGTCTCTGGGCTATTCTGGAGAATAGATATGTGGCTGCTAGACACACTTTACCGGCTGTGCCGCAGCCGACGAGATAAGTGCCGTAGGCATTTTCTATCGCTGATGCTATCTTTTGTATTTCGTCATTGTCCTGCTCTACCGCTCGACGAATTGTCTCCTGCTGCTCCATGATTTCTTTTATCATGAAATGCGGGTATTTGCCTTTCTCGGCTGTGGATGCGAGCCAATCTATGGTGATGAGTCTTTTCTCAACCGGTGAATTGGTTCTCAGATCGAAGTATTGTGGGCCACGATGGTCTATGACTACCATCTGATCGTCGTCGAGATAATTGACTTGATTGGTGTGCTCGAGAAAAGCCGGAATGTCTGAGGCTATATAGAATTCCTGTTTGCCTATGCCGACAATGAGTGGAGATCCTCGTCTGGCTGCGATAATTTTTTGTTCATCTTTCTTGATGACGAGGATGGCGTATCTTCCCTCTAATTCAGACATGGTTAATTTGATGGCTTCTTCCAGAGTATGTGTGGGCAGATGAGAATCTATCAGATGGGCTATAGTCTCGCTGTCCGTCTCGCTGACGAAATGGTAGCCTCGTGTCTCCAGATCTGCTTTTATCTTCGCGTAATTCTCGATGATTCCATTATGAACTATTGCGATAGACTTAGCGCTGTTGAAATGAGGATGAGCGTTGGCCTCAGTAATTCCGCCGTGAGTGGCCCATCTGGAATGGCCTATCGCTAGATGTGATGGATTGAAAGCGTGGTCTCCAGTACTATACGCTGAGATTTTTCCGACCTTCTTGTAGTAAGCTATCTCCTCTCTATCCAGAGCAGCTACTCCCCATGAATCATAGCCTCGATATTCCAGCTTCTTAAGCCCGGTGATGGCAATCTCAGAGGCATTATTTTGCGGCCCCAAATAAGCGAAAATTCCACACATCTTGTTGAAAATTAATTAAATATTTCGGAGGAAAAAAGTAATTATTTCTTCGTTACTGGTGATGTCTGCTGGTACTGTCTTGAGTACTTTAAATATTTCTCCGCGCTGATAACCGAGACTACTGAGAGCGCCCACCACTTCTTCGAATTGAGTTTCGAGAGAGGGGGGTAGGTGAGAGATGTCTGCGGGCGTGACTTTGTTCTTAAGTTCGACGATAAGTCGCTCGGCCGTCTTCTTGCCGATGCCTGGGATTCGGCTGAGGAATGCAGCGTTTTCTTGAATAATGGCTGTCTTGGTCTGCTCTATATTATTGCTCAGTATTTCCAGGCCTATTTTCGGACCTATGCCGTTTACACTTATCAGATCTTTGAAGAATTGCATTTCGTCAGTATCGGCGAAACCGAAGAGGCTGATCTCGTCTTCGCGGACTTTCGTATAAATAAAAAGTTCAAGGTTTTTGCCCAGATCTGACTTCTCGTAGAGTGGCTTGGACACGAAAACTTCATAACCGATGAATTCATTGGCGATGACCAGGCTTTGTTTGTTTTTTTGAATTATTTTTCCTCGGATATATGCGATCATGTGTAGATTTTAGACGGCGTCCCGGAATCTGGCCAGGAAGTCGGCTTTAAAAGTTTTGAAATTGTTTTGTTTGATGCTTGCGCGAATTTTCTCCATTAATTTTAGCAGGAAATACAGGTTGTTTAGCGAAAGCAGGCGAAGTCCAAGCATTTCTTTCTCGCGCAGCAGATGGCGAATATATGAGCGACTGAATTGATATGTTGGGTTTTCCGGATCTTCGGGATCGAGAGGTAGAGAATCCGCTTTATATTGTTCATTGGTTATCTGATGCCGTCCGTCGTTATTGTAGAAGCACCCATGTCGTGCGATGCGCGTGGCATGTACACAATCGAACATATCCACCCCACGCTCTATACTTTCAAGTAAATCGAGCGGAGTACCGACTCCCATCAGGTAGCGGGGCTTCTGCTCAGGATAATGCGGCTGCATGATATCCAATATATGATACATTTCCGACCTTTCCTCTCCGACAGAGAGACCTCCGATAGCGATACCCGGCGTATCCAGAGACGATATGAATTGTGTGGATTCTATACGCAGGTCTTCGTGGAGAGTGCCCTGAATAATAGGGAAAAGAGCTTGTGGGTCACGTCCTGCAGTGTCTGAATTTGGCGTGTTTTTCTTGGCTTCCAGTTCCTGATGATGTGTGAGACAGCGCTGAGCCCAGGCGTGTGTGCGTTCCAGTGCGGTGCGGGAGTATTCTTTCGTACTATTATGTGGAGCGCATTCGTCCAGAGCCATGATGATATCAGCTCCGAGATCGTGCTCAATATCCATGACAATTTCAGGATTCAGATAGTGTATGGAGCCATCCAGATGAGATTTGAATTCTACGCCGTCATCGTTGAGTTTTACTTGGGAGTTGCCGTTTTTATTGCCTTTTCCCAGAGAAAATACCTGGAAACCACCTGAGTCGGTGAGTATGGGTAAGTCCCAATTCATCCATCGATGCAATCCTCCCATCTGACGGATGAGTTTATGGCCGGGGCGTAGATAGAGATGATAAGTGTTGGCGAGAATTATCTGTGCGTGGATTTCGCTCAATTCCCGTGGAGATACTCCCTTCACAGAGCCAAGAGTGCCTACAGGCATGAAGATGGGGGTCTCGATCACGCCGTGGGGTGTAGTAAAAAGCCCGGTTCGGGCTTTCGTACTAATATCTTGATGTAAAATTTGGAATTCGAACACTTGTGGTTATTAGTGGCTGTATTCGAGTCGGTATTATTTTTTCTTGGCTTTTGTCGTCTTCTTAGCTGGAGCTGCTTTCTCGGATTCGCCGCCTTCTGCGTTTACTTCTTTAGGTTTATTCTTGGCTTGAGCTTTAGCGACTTTGGCCATGTATTTAGCGACCTGATCATTTCTGACATCATTTCTCTTCTTGCCAGTGTAGAAAGGGTGAGAAGCTGAAGATGTCTCCACTCTGATGATGAAATGCTCTTCTCCGTCTATTTGTTTGGTTTCCTCTGAACGGAGAGTAGAAGTTGTAACAAATTCGGCACCACTCATAACATCTAGGAATACGACTTTGTTCACTTTTGGGTGGATATTGGCTTTCATGGCGTGATAGTTAGGCTTAAATATTTGATTTCCGTGGAATTTTACTGGCAAGACCTGAATTAGGCAAGCTGAAATGGCTTACTTGATAGTGGTCTGATTTTTCACTCTGTCTTGTGTCTCTTCTGTGACTTTGTCTACTTCGACTACTCTGGTCTCTTCCACTATGGTCGTAGATGCCACGATATCACTATCGTTCATACGCATCAGATAGACTCCTGAAGTGGTGCGGCCTTGAGTCGGGATTGCCTTCAGATTTAGACGGATTACTTGGCCGTTTTTGGATATGATAATCAAGTCACTGGTGGAATCCTCTTCGATGATTTTGGCTCCGACTATCTTGCCGGTTTTGGCTGTGATATTGGCTGTCTTGACGCCAGAACCTCCGCGTGTCTGCAGACGATACTGAGTGATAGGGGATGATTTACCAAGTCCGTTCTCCATGATGACCAGCAGGTCGGAGGTTGCTGAATTTCTCGTTACATCCATGTCCACCACTTCGTCGCCATCTTTTACTCTGATGCCACGTACTCCCATGGAGGCTCTGCCTGTGGCTGATACATCTTCTTCCTTGAAACGGATGGATTTACCTTCTCTGGTGACTATAATTGTCTCGTATTTGTCATCTATTTGTTTGACCCAGTTCAGATGGTCGCCCTCGCGGAGCTTGATGGCTATCAGTCCTGATTTGCGTACTGAGGCGAAGTCGTCAATTTTGGTTTTCTTGACTGTGCCTTTCGTAGTGCACATGAAGAGATGTTTGCCTGTAAGCTTCTCTCCTGTAGGAAGTATGGCTGTCACCATTTCCTTATCTATCAATTGAAGTAGGTTAACTACGGCCATGCCCTTCGCGGTGCGGGAGGTCTGCGGTAATTCATATACCGGTAATTTGAACACGCGTCCGAGATTCGTGAAGAATAGGAGTTCGTCGTGGTTATTACATTGTACGAGGCTGCTGATCTCGTCTTCCTCTTTCGTGGTGGCGCCGATAATGCCTTTACCTCCGCGGCCCTGAGCCTGGAAAGTGTTGGAAGGGATTCTCTTGATATAGTTTTCCTTGGACATCATGACTATCATTGGCTCATTCGGGATGGTGTCTTTGCTGGAGAATTTGCCGATGGCGTTTGCGTTGATCTCAGTGCGGCGTACATCCTGATAATTGGCAATAATTTCTTTTGTCTCTGCTTTTACGATGTTTATGATTTTCTTGGCGCTGCCGAGAATGCCTTCGAGCTCATCTATGAGAGCTAATTTCTCAGCCAATTCATCTTCAATTTTCTTCCTCTCCAGACCGGCCAGTGTAGATAATTTCATTTCCAATATAGCCTTCACCTGCAGCTCTGAAAGTTTGAATTTCTTCATCAAAGCAATTGCTGCTTCCTCCTTCGTCTCGGATTTGCGGATTACGGCAATGATTTCTTCGATATGATCCAGTGCGATCTTCAGTCCCTCGAGTATATGAGCGCGTGCTTTCGCTACTCCGAGGTCGTATTCCGTGCGGCGTCTCACTACTGTCTGACGATGTACGATGAAATGCTCTAGAATTTGCTTCAGATCCAGTAATTTCGGCTGAAGGCCGTCCACCAGGGCTATCATGTTGAAATTGAAGGTCGACTGCATGGTAGTCATCTTGTAAAGCTGATTGAGCAGCTTTTTCGGATATGCTTCCTTCTTCAGTTCGATGACGATGCGTATGTCTTTCTTCGACTCATCGCGTATGTCGCTGATACCGACGATTTTCTTGTCGCGTACCAGATCGGCGATTTTCAGAATCAGATCGGATTTGTTTACCTGATAAGGGATCTCAGTGACTATGATTTGGAATTTGCCTCCTTTTCTTTCTTCGATTGTGGCTCTGGCGCGCATCACGACTCCTCCTCGACCAGTAGTATAGGCGTTTCTGATAGCGGAATTATCGTAAATTATGCCGGCTGTAGGGAAATCCGGCCCTTTGATGAATTGCATAAGATCGTCGATGCTGGCTTCCGGATGCTCTATCAGATGAAGCATGCCTTCACTTACTTCTTTCAGATTATGAGGAGGGATAGAGGTGGCCATACCTACGGCGATACCCGATGTGCCGTTGAGAAGGAGATTAGGGATTTTGGCAGGAAGTACGCGTGGCTCCTGGGTAGATGCGTCATAGTTGTCTGCCCATTCTACTGTGTTTTTATCGATATCAGCCAGCATTTCATCAGCGATTTTAGCCATCTTAGCCTCCGTATAACGCATGGCAGCAGGATTATCTCCGTCGATAGAACCGAAATTGCCCTGCCCATTTACGAGTATGTATCGCATTGCGAAGTCCTGAGCCATTCTTACCATGGCTCCATATACAGGCGCATCGCCGTGTGGATGATATTTACCAAGTACTTCCCCGACTACCGCTGCTGATTTCTTCGATGAAGCGCTGGATCGAAGTCCTTTTTCATGCATGGCATATAGAATTCTACGATGCACCGGTTTGAGTCCGTCGCGTACATCGGGCAAGGCTCTTTGGACGATTACACTCATGGCATAGTCCAAATAAGAACTTTCCATCTCCGTGCTTATGTTGCGTAATGTATAATCTTTAAACAGTCCTCCGGCTGCGTTTTCTTCATTTGGAGAGGCTGATTTGTCTTGATTTGTGCTGTTTTCTGGCATTTTTACCTGGGTAGTAATTAATTCGGCTTCAAGAGTAGCATAGGACACTTACTAAGCCAATTGAAAAAAAGGTGAATTTTTGGTAAAATATAGAGATTTAGCTCTAATAGTTCAGGATTTAACAGGTGTAATAATAAATATGGGAGACAATACGTCTAATAATAATCAGAATAATGATCAGGCCGTGGCTGCGACTAAAGCTGATCCTACAGTAACAAATGTTACTAATTCGAATTTGTCTGAGCCCACTGCTGCCGAGGCTCCGGATTGGCTTAAGAATCTTAGTGATAAGACTTCCTTGAAGACAGATGCATCTATCGTGACTCCGCCGGAGGAAGTAGTGGCTGATCCTGTCGTCGCTCCTACTGCTGAGCCAGTGGTTGCAGATGTCAACACTAAGCCCCAGCCGACAGAAGCTCAGCTAGAGAAGCAGAAAGCCAAAGATGATTTATTGAATAATCTGAGTAAGGGGATTCTTGGCGCTGTGGAGACTACCAAAATGGAGATAGAGAAGGGCAAAACCGCTGGTGTGGAGGAAGCTGAAATCACTCTGGAAAATTTCCAGGAAGGTAAGGCGGCCAGAGATATGGCGAAGACCCCGGCTGGACAGGATAAAGCCAAGATATTGGCTGAGGAACACAGACTGTTGCTGGAGGCTGAGAAAATGTTTCAGGAGGGTATGTCTACTGTCAGAGACCTGATAGCGCCGTCCTCCATGGAAATTAATTATGATAATTTGCGTGTAGAGGGCATGTATGCCCGGACTTTCATTGTGTATTCTTATCCGCGATATCTCGACACCAATTGGCTTTCGCCGATAGTGAATTTCGATGCGACTATGGACATCTCGCAGTTTATCTACCCGATAGATTCCGCGAAGATTATGCGAATATTGCAGAGGAAAGTTACTCAGATGCAGTCAGCCATGTCTATGAATGCTGAGAAAGGGTTGATACGCGATCCCGGCCTGGAAACAGCTTTCGAAGATGCCGAGAATTTACGTACAGAGATTCAGCGCGGTCAGGAGAAATTCTATCAATTCGCCATGTACATCACGGTATACTCCGATGAATTGAAGAAAATTGACAGGATTTCCAAGCAGCTTGAATCTATTCTAGGTTCTAAACTTATTCTCACGAAGAGAGCGGATTTGCGTATGGAGCATGGATTTAATTCTACATCTCCGTTGGCTCTCGATGAATTGGAGATTTTCAATAATATGAATACCGGGCCACTCTCCACTACTTTCCCTTTCAGTTCCTCTGATTTGACCTCAAATGAAGGTGTACTTTATGGTCTGAATCGACACAATGATTCTCTAGTAATTTTCGATAGATTTTCTCTGCCAAATGCCAACTCTGTCTGCTTCGCCATCTCCGGTGCCGGTAAATCCTATACTGTGAAGCTAGAAATTCTGCGTTATCTGATGATGGGTGTGGATGTGATAGTCATAGATCCGGAAAATGAATATGAGCAGCTGACTCAGACTGTAGGTGGATCTTATCTTCGTGTTTCTCTTACTTCCGATCGTCGTATTAACCCCTTCGATCTGCCTTCTCCCCTCAAGGATGAAGAATTACAGCCTGGGGATTTACTCAGATCAAATATTATTTCTCTACACGGACTTCTGAAAATTATGCTTGGCGGCCTGAATCCCACTGAAGAAGGTATCATCGATAAAGCGCTCAATGATGTGTATGCCCTGAAGGGCATTACTATGGAAATTGTAGATCCTTCTCTGATGCCGGTGCCGACTATGGAAGATCTGCATGCTCTTCTGCTGAATATGGATGGGGGAGCTGATTTGGCTCAGAGACTTGAGAAATATACTAAGGGGACATATGCCGGAATATTCAACAAACCGACTAATGTCGATATGCAGAGTGGTCTTATGTGTTTCTCCATACGAGATCTCGAGGATTCACTACGTCCTATAGCAATGCACATCATCCTGAATTATATCTGGAATAGAGTCAGGTCTTCACTCAAGAAGAGGCTGCTTATAGTAGATGAGGCCTGGACTATGATGCAGCATGAGGATTCGGCGAAGTTCCTCTTCGGCCTGGTGAAAAGAGCCCGTAAATATTATCTGGGTATCACCACTATTACTCAGGATGTTGAGGATTTCATCCAGTCTCCTTACGGTAAGCCGATTGTGACCAATTCTGCGATGCAAATACTTCTCAAACAATCTCCGGCTTCTATCAATCTATTGCAGAAGGTATTTAATCTTACAGAAGGAGAGAAATATATGCTGCTGAATTCTGCCGTGGGGCAGGGATTATTCTTCGCCGGTATGAAGCATGTGGCGATACAGGTAATTGCTTCTTATACTGAGGACAAAATTGTCACCACAAATCCTGAAGAAATCCTGCGTGGTCTGGAATCCCAGTCTGCCGCGAGTTATGAGTAGTGCATGCTGTTTCCTCAATGTTTTTCCTATCTATTCAGATAAGCTTCGGCTGCGTCCAGCTGCGGATCTTGGCCGGCGGCTTTCTGGGCGTCTGTGATCGATACTTCCTGGTCCGGCACAATTCCGATGTGATTGATGCTGCGTTGAAGTGGAGTCAGCCATTTGGCGATGGTGAGCTTGAGCGAAGAATTGTCTGTGTAACTGGTGATCTCTTGTACGCTGCCTTTCCCGAAAGATTTTGTTCCGATGATATATGCGAGCTTGTAATCCTGCAAAGCTCCTGCGGTGATTTCGGAGGCTGATGCGGACCCTTCGTTGATGAGGACTACTACTCGATAATCTTTCAAATCAGCTTTGCCGGTAGAGACGAAAGGAGTGCGGGCTTTATCCTTGTCTTCAGTATAGAATTCTACCTGATCGAGTGTGATGAAGTGCCCCAATATTTCCTGTGTGCTTGTGAGATATCCGCCCGGATTGTTGCGAAGATCGATGATTAATTTCTTGGAGCCGGAGGCTTTGATTGCTGTGAGATCTTTGTCAAATTCAGCAGCGGTGTTCTCAGTGAACTGGTCTATGCGTAGATAATTTATATTATTCGGCAAAACTTCCTGATGTATTGATTCAATGTTTA
>CAIOIA010000086.1 GCA_903858295.1 uncultured Candidatus Peregrinibacteria bacterium
GAAGAAAAGAGCCGAGATTGTACAGATGGCTGCGCTGAATCCCTCCTTGGCCTTACTGGACGAGATAGATTCTGGACTGTATATTGATGCTCTGAAGTCGGTGGCGGAAGGTATAGCAGCTGTGCAGAAAGAAAATGGAATGGGGCTTCTACTCATCACGCACTATCAGAGACTACTTCGTCATCTTAGAGCTGATTTCGTGCATGTGATGGTAGGTGGACGCATCGCAGAGAGCGGTGGAATGGAGATTGTCGAAGAATTGGAAAAAAATGGATATAAGAAATATGCCTAAGAAAGAAATAACTAAAGATGTTGTTCGAATGGGTGGGGAACCTAACTCTTCACTAAAATTAGCTGAACAACTTGATAATTATAAATTTGGTTTTAAGACTGATACTGTGCCGAAATTCAAAATGGCCAAGGGGCTAAATGAAGATATAGTTCGTGAGATATCAGCACAGAAGAATGAGCCTGCATGGATGCTGGATAAAAGGCTGGAAGCACTGAAAATATACCGCTCCAAACCCATGCCGAATTTCGGAGGAGATATGAGTGAGATAGATCTGGAAAATATTCATTATTATGTGAAGCCAAGTGACAAAGAGAGAAGAGACTGGTCTGAAGTGCCTGAAGAAATCAAAAACACTTTTGACAGACTTGGGATTCCGGAAGCGGAGAGAAAATATCTGGCAGGAGTGGGAGCGCAATTCGAATCCGAGATGGTTTATCATAATTTACACAAAACACTTGCTGATCACGGGGTGATATTCGAGGGAACTGATGCGGCTCTCCAGAAATATCCGGAATTATTTGAGGAATATTTCGGGACCATAGTACCGACTCGAGACAACAAGTTTGCCGCTCTCAATACCGCTGTCTGGAGCGGCGGAAGCTTCATATACATCCCGAAAGATATTGAGATAGACTTGCCTTTGCAGGCGTACTTCCGTATCAACGCAGAATTTATGGGACAGTTCGAGAGAACTCTTATCATCGCAGACGAGGGAAGTAATGTGCATTATGTGGAGGGATGTACCGCACCTACATATTCTTCGAGCTCTCTGCATTCGGCAGTAGTGGAAATTATCTGCAAGAAAGGAGCGCGCGTACAGTATTCGACGATTCAAAACTGGTCTAATAATGTATACAACCTGGTAACGAAGCGCGCGCGATGCGAGGAAGACGCGACTATGTTCTGGCTGGACTGTAATCTCGGGTCGAAATTGACTATGAAGTATCCGTCCGTATATCTGATGGGGCGCGGCGCTAAAGCCGAGATACTGAGCGTCGCCTATGCCGGGAAAGGTCAACACCAGGATGCCGGGGCGAAGGTCATCCACGCCGCGCCCGACACGACCTCGACTATAAACGCGAAGTCACTTTCGAAAGACGGAGGACGTTCCACCTATAGAGGCCTTGTACAAGTTTTGCCAGGAGCCATCGGCGCCAAATCCCGCGTGGTCTGCGATGCGCTGCTACTCGACGACATATCCCGCTCTGATACTTATCCGACTATGGATATTCGCGAGTCTGATAGTGCCATAGCGCATGAAGCAACTGTAACCAAGATTTCGGAAGAACAATTGTTTTATCTGATGTCACGAGGATTCTCTGAGCAGGAAGCGTCGGCGTTGATAGTCAATGGTTTCATCGATCCGATAATCAAAGTCTTGCCTATGGAATATGCGCTGGAGATGAATAGACTGATGGAGATGGAAATGGAAAACTCAGTAGGCTAGCCGTAATATGCATCTCATGAATAATAATATGTCTCAAGCAAAGCAAATATTAATCTGGAAAAATGAAGCTGATCTCGCAGATATCAGTGTAAATTCTGATGAAACGCTAGATGTCTTGGGCGTATTTACTGAAGGATTTGTGGATAAGCAGAAGCTGTCTGTTCGCCTGAATGGTCATGACGCGAAATTGAAAATTTCTTTGATTTTCGTAGGTAATGCTGAAGAAGAATTCGATCTGCAGACCGTCGTAGAGCATCTAGATAAATCATCCGTAAGTGACATAAAAGTCAGAGCTGTGCTACTTGGTAAAAGTAGCTTAAATTTCGCAGGTAAAGTCATTATCCCAGGTACTGCCCAGAGAAGTGAGACTGATCTACGTTTTCAAACACTTCTTTTGTCTCCCTATGCGCAAGCCAGAACCATACCTTCTCTAGAGATTATCGCAAATGATGTAAAGGCAGGACATTCGGCCAGCGTCGGACGACTGGATGAGGAATTATTATTTTATCTTCAGACGCGAGGCTTCGACAAATCAAGTGCCAGTGAGCTTCTTATAGAAGGTTTCTTGAAAGAAGCTTTGTGTGATCTGGATGACGACCAGCAAATAGAACAATGGAACATTATTTCTCATAAACTAGCTTCGCATACACATGAATAAATATTTAATTGGCCGTGTTGAGGACTTCCCAGGTGGCGTGAAGAAGCGCGTAATGGCTGGAGATTTGCCACTGATGGTAGTCAGTATAGACGGAAAGTATTTTGCCACAGAGGACACTTGCACCCATGCGAAGGCTAGTCTTTCCAGTGGGAAACTAGATGGATTCAAGATAGAATGCGCCTGGCACGGAGCGAAATTCGACATCAGAACTGGTAAAGTACTTGTGCTGCCTGCTGCTCAGGATTTGAAAACGTTTCATGTATATGCAGATGGTGACGATGTCTGGGTGGACTTGTGAATTTGTCGATGGTAAAATCTGGCTAATTAATGAGCTTTTATGTGGAATGTGTCTCAAATTAAGAAAGAGTTTCCGGTGTTCGAGAAGTACCCAAGTTTGGTGTTTCTGGATAATGCTTCTACCACGCAGAAACCGCGAGCGGTTCTGAAGGCAATGACTGATTTCTACGAAAATGATAATGCCAATGTGAATAGGGGGGTGTATGCGATGGCGGAGCGAGCTGATGCGGCTTATGAATCTGCCAGACGGAGTTGCGCTGAGTTTGTGGGTGCGGAAGTAGATGAAATAGTGTTTGTGAAGAATGCTACTGAGGCTGCCAATCTAGTGGCTTCGAGTTTTGGTGAAAAGGTTGTCGGATCAGACGACGGTGCTTCACCGGACAACATAGTAGTGACTGAGCTGGAGCATCACTCTAATTTTCTACCGTGGCAGGAATTAGCTTCGCGCAAAGGGGCAGATCTTCGCATAATGCGGGTTGATTTGAAAACCGGAAACTTGGTAGATGGGAGTCTGAAATTGATTGATGAAAAGACCAAAATTGTGGCTGTGACTATGATGTCCAATGTACTTGGGGTAATGCCAGATATTTCCGGAATTGTGGAGGCTGCTCACGCGGTAGGGGCGAAAGTGGTATGCGACGCAGCTCAGAGCGCTGCGCATGAACGCCTAGATATGAAGAAATTGGATGTGGATTTCGCTTTTGTCACAGGTCATAAGATATTCGGGCCTATGGGGATTGGATTTCTATATGGAAAGAAAGAATTACTGGAGAAAATGCCTCCAATCATGACAGGAGGCGGTATGATTAAAGATTTGCCAGATACATGGCTTGACTCCCCTTCCCGATTTGAAGCCGGCACACCGAATGTGGCAGGAGCTGTGGGACTTATGGCGGCGATAGAATTTATCAGAAATGTGCCTAAAGGATGGAATGTTCACGAAGATAAATTAGCTAAAATTGCAAAAGATAAATTATCCGGACTTGAGAAAGTGCATGTCTTCCCATGTGAAAACTCTATTGTGTCCTTCAGTATAGAAGGCGTTCATCCTCACGACATCGCTTCAATTCTGGCTGATAATGATATCTGCGTTAGAGCAGGCCATCATTGTGCCAAGCCACTTATGAAGGCGCTTGGAGTGAACGCTACAGTAAGGGCCAGCTTCAGTATCTACAATACTGAGGAAGACGTCGATAAACTTATATCAGCTGTGAAAGAAGTACTTAATACTTTTGAATAAATGGATTTGTATGGAGAAATCATTCTGGATCATTTTAAAAATCCTCGCAATGCAGGGACAATTGATGATGCTGATATAATCGGAGAAGACTTGAATCCATTGTGCGGAGACAAAGTGAAAACATTCCTCAAATTAGACGAAAATGGACTGATACAGAGGTTCGCTTTCTGCGCTGATGGCTGTGCTATTAGCGTCGCTGCTACTTCGATAATTGGAGAAGGCCTGGCTGGCCTAAGCCTGCAGGAATTGGAGAGTTTGGAAAATGAAAAAATTTATGAAATGATAGGAGTGCCGATCTCTACAGGCAGAGTGAAGTGCGCACTGCTTGGCATAAGCTGTATCAGAAAAGCAATTAAACTATATAAAGCTGAAAATGCTGAAAAAGGCGAAAAAAATAAAGGATGAACAGAAACTCGAACATTTGATCGAAGAAACTTTACTAGAAGCGTATTCAGATAGTGAGCGTGATACAACTACGCATAAGAATGCTTCTAGAGTTATAGAGAAAAACAAAGATGGTTTTCTCCCTGTATTAGACAAGAAGGCTTATCTTGATATTATTAATATGGTTCTTGATCCTGAGACAGGAGTCGGAATCAGCGATATGGGCCTTATATATAATGTCGAAGAGTTTTCCGGTGGAATTGTGGTGGTGACCATGACTTTGACTTCGCTTGGCTGTCCTGCCGGGACACAAATCACTTCTGAAATTGAGTCTATTATACGGCTTCATAAACATGTCACAGATGTGAAAATTGATCTTGTATGGAATCCTCCCTGGAAAATTGAGATGATGAATCCTGAAATAAAGGCAATGTTATTTGGCAACAGGAATTTGTTATGATTAATACACGTGATAGAAAGTTCATCTTGAAACTTATTACACTGGCTGAAAGGAAGAAATTTCTCGCAGTGTTTTTCATGGTTTTGTTTCTGCTTCTGTCTTTCTGGTTGAATAAGAGTCCCGATACAGGTAATGCCCAGGTGAAATTCGCGCCTCCGATGGCGACAGAAGAGGCAGTAAACAAAACAGAGAGCCTACAGCTTGTGACTGTGACACGTGTAGTGGATGGAGATACTTTTTATTATGAAGCTGGCGGAGTGAAGGGGGAAGTGAGAATGCTTGGTATAGATACTCCTGAGACTGTAGATCCGCGTAAACCAGTGCAGTGTTTCGGTAAGGAAGCTTCAGCTGAGACGAAGAAATTGCTGGAAGGTAAAGGAGCTATCTTGAAGGAAGACTCACAGGAAAGCGGAGTAGATCGATATAATAGGCAATTGCGGTATGTGTACCTGCTGGACGGTACTTTTGTAAATGAATATCTGGTAGCAGAGGGCTATGCTCATGCTACTCCGCAATATAATTTCGATATGAAGGAGAGCTTTGTAGATTTGGAAAACAAGGCTAGAATAGCTGAGAGAGGACTTTGGAATCCTAAGGTCTGTCAATAAAACAAAATTATGAATCAAGAAAATTTAGCTGCACATAGCGATCAGAGAGTGGGTGTCTTCATAGACACTCAAAACCTCTACCATTCTGCCAAATCAAATCATAGATCAAATGTAAATTATGAAGCATTGATAGAGCATGCCGTACGAGGACGGAAACTGATAAGAGCTTTCGCTTATGTGATCAAGTCCGAAGAAGGTACTGAGGAGAAGTTTTTCGAGTCGATTCAGGGGATGGGGATAGAGATAAGAGTGAAAGATTTGCAGGTGTTCCATACTGGCGCGAAGAAGGGTGACTGGGATGTGGGCATAGCTGTAGATATGATTCGTCTTACTGAGAAACTAGATGTGGTAGTGCTGTGCTCTGGAGATGGAGATTTTATAGAAGTTATAAGATATTGCAAATCCCGCGGCGTGCGTGCTGAGGTGATGGCTTTCGATAAAACTACAAATGCCACTCTTCAAGCTGAGGCTGACCATTTCGTAGATCTGGGAGATAATGATGCCGACTTTCTTATTTCTTCGAAAAGAAAGAAAACCGCTTTTGCTCCGAAGGTTTGGCGAAATAATAATGCTATAGAGACTTCGCATGAAGTGAGTGCTATTGAGCCAGTGAAGCCTCACGTGAGCGGATATATAGTGGCTCAGCCAAATCCAATTATAGGTGCCGGTACTACGAACAATCCCTATAGCGGAAGTAATCTATCTCAAATCAATAGAATGGTGGTAGATCCTGCCAGGAAAGTCAGTCCGAATATATATGGGAGAAATAACAGTGGACGTAGAGTAAAACCAGTCGTGGGTATTCCAGCTAAGCCCAATACTCCAAAAGTGTTACCTCGCCCCTTGATAAATGATCAGAGTAAGATTTTTCCAACCAAAGACAATGCGTTTGGCAATGCCAAGCCGATAGTCAAGAAAAAACTGTTTTAATTGATTTCTTGATGTGTTCGGCGTAAATTTATATATTAATTATTTATTATTTAAACCAATTTTCTTATGTTTATACAAGTAGGAAGACCCGCCCCTGACTTCAGTGTAGATGCAGTATTTGATGAGAAAGTAAGTCGTGTATCACTGAAAGATTATAAAGGGAAATGGGTTGTGTTGTTTTTCTATCCTCTGGATTTCACTTTCGTATGTCCTACTGAAATTCTGGAAATGAGTCACAAGATGCCTGAATTCGAGAAATTGAATGCTGTAGTTCTTGGAGGTAGTACTGACTCAACTTTTACTCACAGCGCATGGATGAAAGAATTAGGTAAACTCAATTATCCCCTCTTCTCAGATATGAACAGAGAAATGAGCAGAAATTATGGTGTGCTGATAGAGGAGAAAGGGCATTCACTCCGAGGATCTTTCATCATCGATCCAGAAGGACTGCTTCGATATCATCTGGTGCATGACTTATCCGTAGGACGCAGCGCAGATGAGACTCTTCGTGTACTCTCAAGCCTGCAAACCGGAGAACTTTGTCCTGCCAACTGGAAACCAGGAGAAAAAACCTTGGGGAAATAGTAGTAAATTACTTCAGTAATATTTGAAAACACTATGGAACAATTTGATTTTCTTATTATAGGAGCCGGATGTGCTGGAGCCAGCGGAGCAATGTATGCTTCGCGACTGAATATGAAGACTGTGATGATAGCAGAGATGCCAGGAGGACTCATCACTACCACACATCTGGTAGAAAATTGGCCAGGAATCAAGGCTATCTCAGGTCCAGATCTCGCGATGAGTTTACTGGATCACGCCAAGTCATTCGGTGTGGAGCTTAAAAATGAGAAAATACTACAGATAGACACTGCGACGCTGACTGCAGAAGAATTGGAGGCAGGGAAAAGGCCTGGCTTCCTTGTCCATAGTGCTTCAAATAAATATCTTGCCAAGACCATACTGATAGCTACTGGGACAATGCACAGAAAAATCGGCTGCAAAGGTGAAAAAGAATTGGAAAACAAAGGTGTGTCCTATTGCGCTCTCTGTGATGGAGCTTTCTTCAGAAATAAGACTGTCTGTGTCGTGGGAAGCGGAGATAGCGCTGCGAAAGAAGCTTTGCTACTGACTCAATTTGCAGACAAGGTATATGTAGTCAGTAGGACTACACTTCACCCAGAACCTGTGAATCTTCAGCGCGTGAAAGACAATCCCAAGATCGAATGCCTGGATAAGGCAGAAATAGCAGAAATCAGTGGAACAAATAAAGTAGAGAAAATTATTTTGAAAGATGGCAGAGAAATTCCGATGGATGGCGTGTTTGTAGCCATCGGACATATACCACTTTCGGATATAGTAGGAAATCTCGGAGTGAAGCTGAATGATAGAAAAGAAATTGAAATTAATCGTAAATCAGAGACGAATGTGGCAGGGATATATGCAGCTGGTGATGTATGCAATACTGAATTCAAGCAAGCAATCACTGGAGCCGCAGAGGCCGTGACTTCGAGTTTCTGGGCTTATGAATATCTGAATGCGCACGAAATAGTACTTCCTACTTGATGTTTTGCAGGAATCTAGTCAGCAGTCTGACGCCGAATCCAGTTCCACCCGGGAAGTCAATATCCTGAGGCTTTTTCGGCATGGCAGGGCCCGCTATATCGAGATGTATCCAGTCTGTCTTCTCGACGAATTCTTCCAGGAATGCCGCTGCAGTGCACGCTCCTCCCA
>CAIOIA010000087.1 GCA_903858295.1 uncultured Candidatus Peregrinibacteria bacterium
GCACAGCACTTCAATCACAGCTTTTTCTGGGATAGCCTCAGCACAGAACACAGCCAAGGAGAAAATGCGCCGGGTGACAAACTTCTAACTCTGATCGCACGAGACTTCGGCAGTCTGGAGAAATTCCGTGAACTCTTCACAGCAGCAGCCACTACTCATTTCGGATCTGGCTGGATATGGCTTACTCAGGACAGCGCCGGCAAGTTGGAAATACTGTCTCAGCCAAATGCCGACACGCCTCTGATAGTAGACAAGAAACCTCTTCTCACTCTCGATGTATGGGAACATGCCTATTATATAGATCATCGCAACGCCCGCCCGGCTTACATAGCCGCTTTCTGGCAATTTGTGAACTGGTCACACGCCGAAAACCAACTCAGCTAATCCCATGAAAACCTCTATACAGCGAGCCTCCGAGCGAGGACAGACGCAGACTCCATGGCTCGACAGTAAGCACAGCTTCAGTTTCGCCGGATACAGAAGTCGTACACAAGACAACTTCGGGCTATTGCGGACGCTAAACGACGACGAGATTGCGCCTGGCAAGGGATTTCCTTCACATGCTCACAGCAATATGGAAATCATTTCCATACCTCTGGCGGGAACTCTGACGCACGAAGACAGCGAAGGAAATCAAGGCACCATCACTGTCGGCGAAGTCCAGATTATGTCAGCTGGAAGCGGCATCACACATTCAGAGATAAACACATCCACGACAGAACCATGCCAATTCCTCCAAATCTGGATAGAGCCACAGAAATCGAACCTAGAGCCCTCATACGCCAGCAAAGAATTCGACTACGAATATCTTCACAATCACTTCGCTACCATAGCCTCCCCGAACCGCAAACATGGGTCTCTTCTGATCCATCAGGAAGCCTGGCTTTGTCTGGGGCATTTCGACCAATGGTACAACCTGGATTACCACTTACGTGGGGAGAGTAGATACAACAGGGATACCAGGACAGTCGAACGCCACACAGGAGTATACCTCTTCGTCATCTCTGGCAGTGTAGAAGTAGAGGGTGAAACACTAGCCAAACGCGACAGCATAGCCATCACCGATACATCCAAATTCAACTTAACCGCACTAGAGCCGGAGACACATATCCTGCTTATAGAAGCGCCGATTAAATAATAACAATTCTGGGAGTCCAGCCAGTTGCTAAATACTTTTTCTGAAGCAGCGTAGTAAACTGAGCAGTATCCGAAATGGAGGCGTTAAGAATTTTGACATAAGCATGGCAAAATTTAGCCGTAATGAGTAATATACTGCCAGTTTACGCAGCTTTTCAGAAAAAGTATTTAGCAACTGGCTGGACGGGCTGAAGACACGAACGCACGCAGCTTTCTTTGAGAGTGGCTGGCCTGGCTTGTGGCGACGGGAACACAAAAATATAAAAGTCAACTCAGGCGACATCTGAGAACTTCAGCCTATTGACTTTTGTCGACTTCGACGCACAGTCTCGAATTTTACTTTTCCATAATTCATTATCTTTCACGCATTTGACGAAACAGACAAATCTTCGAAGGATAAAACAAAAACTTATGCAAAACTTATACACATATTCCCCACAAGAGCCACAACACAAATCACCTAAAAATTAAACTGCAAAAGTTTTACTTAAATCAGAAAAAGGCTAATATAAAAACACAAAATATCAAAAACCTCACTTTTATTAAATGCATATCAGCAAGAAAGACAATCTGTACAAACTCATCAAATCACTGAGCAAAAGCGAGAAGAAATATCTCCAGGAATTTCTAAGGAAAGACAGCTCCCCCACTCTCTATAAGACATTATTCAATCAAATCGACAAACAGTCAAAGCACGACACAAACGAAATTAAGATAGCTTTTGACAACAAAGCAAACCAATTGCCGGTAATCAAAACCTATCTCACCAAATTAATCCTAAAATCACTCAAAAATTTTCATCAAAACTCCAGCACAGATGACAAAATCCAAAATTCATTTCTAGAAATAGACCTCCTTCTGAAAAAAGATTTATTGGACCAGGCCGAATTTGAAATCGGCAAAATTATCAAAATTTGCCGTGAGTCAGAAAAACTCGTCCCCCTACTCCAAGCACTAAATTTCTCAAAACTCCTCTTAAACAGCAAATTTGGGCCTAGCGCCCCTGACACTCAGAAACAAATCAACCAAATCATAGAAGAACAAAGCCAAATACTCAGTCAGTTAGCCAATATTCATCAATACGAACTACTTCAGGCAAATTTCTACGACCAATTCCATCAAAGCACCGGACTAAATCCGACGATCTACACCTCTCTACATACCAACCCACTCCTCACCAGCAACAAATCTCCAAAATCAGCACAGGCCAGACTTCTTCAGGCCGAGATTCTCTACAGCATGCACATTTTCAAAGACAAGAACTATCCAGAAGCCCGCCGCTCCATCGAACAGGCCATACAATACCTCGAACTTAACCCCCATCTGATAAGCGAAAACCCGCATGCGTACCTAAGCCTGCTAAATCGCGAAGTCCAGCTTTTCCTCCACCTGAAGAACTTCATCGAAATCCCGCCCATCCTCGACAAAATCCGCCAATCTTCGCACAGCCTGGACAGCAGCTCGGCGCAGACCAGCCTCCGCCGCGTCGCCATGGAGACATATCAGCTCGAGCTGCAGCTCTACTCCGAGACGGGCAATTTCCCGAAAGCACATGCACTGATCGCGCGTCTGCAGGACGAATTCCGCCACCTTCTCTCCCCCGCCCTTCGTCAATGGCGCACAATTCTTGAGTATGAAATTATGCGGCTGTATTTCTACGAAGAAAATTATTTCAAAGCCATACAAACTGCGCAGAGCATACTCAAATCCGAGCACGGACAGCGCGAGAGTGAAACCCTTATACAGACCGCCTTCCTACTCGCTCTCATCCGCCTCCGTCAGAGGAATTTCCTCGAACTCAAGCGCAATCTCGCCTCTCTGGAGCAAATCTTCGAGTCTCACCCCGCCCGCAAACCCACCAAAACAGAGAAACAAATTATTAAACTCCTGCGCCTGTATCCGGACAACATACTAATAAGCAAACGCCATCATCACCTGGCCCGACAATTCCAGACACTGAAATCCACCCAGCAGAAAGCTGCGGAAGACAGTTACGAACAATATATAAACTGGCTCGGCGAAGCCTTCCTCGCACATTCAGAACATCCTTAAGCTATATACCGCAGTCCCCTCAGCGTCACTCCGGATTTCCCCATCTCAAACTCAGCAAATTTTGCGAGATGATGCGCCGGGACCTGCACCGATTCATGCACATAGAGACTGTCCCTCTCCTCTACATCCTCAGAAATCTTCGAGGCGATATTCACAGGTCCACCGGCCAATTCCATACCACCCTGATCCAGTCCGAAGAGCAATATCTCGCCCGCCGCCAAGCCTATCGACACGAGATCCCGAGTCTCCCGCAGCGACAGGATCACATCCTCAGCAAACTCGACCGCTTCAGTCTGGCTATCAGCCACGAAAATCCCCAAATCGCCGTTGGACTTCACCAGCCGCACGGAATACTTCACGGCGATCTCATTGAGCAGCGCATTCATCACCACCCAGTCAGTCAATTGATTGAGCAGAAGAGGACTTTTCGGATGATATATTTTGATAAGAATTACAGTCTTGTCGAAGCAATACTTAGCAAGCTTAGCCCTAGCCTCAGCCGAAGTTTCCATCTGCTTCATAGCCAGGAAGAATTCCATTCCGAATGGAAAAGGATAGAATTTCCGCTCACCCGAAGCCTGAAAGCCCGCAGAGAAATCCACAGCCAGATCCAGAAAACGCGCACCATAATTATCATAATTCAGACTGTAGAATCCAGGCCGGCCATCACTATCGCCACCATCCGCATCGAGATCCTCCCGTCGCGCCAGATGAGCCTGCCAGTCTTGCCCCAGCCGCGCCCGCACAGTATCAGACACCACAATTTCCTTAGCCGAAGTCTGATTCTCCGCGAGGCTTTGGAGCAGCTCCGCGTCTTCTCCGAACATCCCACCCCCTATTTCCCAAAACACACCGCGATGTATCCCCATCCCGACTTGCAGCACACCCTGATGTAACCGCTTCTGAGCCGCCGCCATCGCCTCGACCACCACTTCCGCCCCGACACTGTCATCATAGTACATCTCAGTATTATCAGCCGCCCAGACTCCGACTCCACGCCCCCCGACAGCGCTTCCCACAGAGTAAATCACCTCTTTCGGAATACTGACAATATTCATCACCTCGAGCAGAGTCCTCTCCCCGGTAAGTCTGGAAAGCCCCGAAGAATCCGAGCTGACGAGAAATCCACTTCTCTCATAAGGCCTGAGGATGTCAGTTTGCGCCTCAGCAGTATGCGCAGAATCATTCCATTTACTGATGATGTCCACGGGCACAATTCCGGCGATGTCCTGGCGAAGATCCGCCAACGCCGCAATAATTTTTCTTTTTCTTTCCATAAATTCAGATTATCTCTGCTATAATGTACGCACAAAAACAAAAAATTTCCAATGAACTGGATTCTACTCACTCTCATCTCAGCCATTTTCGGAGCTATGGGCAATGTCTTCGAGCGCTTCATACTTAAGAATGAAGATAAGGACGGCACAGTCATGCTGATATTCTTCGGACTTTTCGCCACCCTCATCTTCTGCCCCCCAGCTCTACTGACAGGGCAAGTAAGCCTCGACATAATCCCCATCGTGAGCGGTTTCGCCATGGCCGCTATCATACTTCTCATAGGCTATAATTTTGTATACAGATCAGAACGCATAGAAGAAATAGATCGGGTAGTTCCTCTGATGACACTCAATCCAATTCTGGTACTGATATTCGCCACACTATTTTTTCAGGAAATTCACTCGCCGCTGGTATACTTCGGAATATTTCTAATCATGCTAGGCATCATATTCAGCGCTCTGAAATTTTCCTGGCATGCAGGCAGCCACATCCGCGTAAAC
>CAIOIA010000088.1 GCA_903858295.1 uncultured Candidatus Peregrinibacteria bacterium
ATATAAAGTGTCGAATCCTCTTGGGTTTCAGGGTAAAGAAGTTACAATAAGTATTTTCAATGCATTTGCACCGCTTGTTCACTATGGTTCCCTTCAGACCATAGCAGCCGAGCTTGATCTGGATCTGATGGCTATTACTGCAGGCCCATACGCTCTCGCGCGCTGTCTGAGTCATGAAGACGGAGGAAATCTGAGCGCCATCTTTGTAGACGTGGGAGGGGGAACTACAGATATCGCAGTAGTGAATAATGGAAGCGTAGATGCCACCAAGATGTTTACGCTGGGAGGAAGGACTTTCACCAAAAGACTTGCACAGGCATTATCCATAAGTTATGAGGACGCTGAGAAGATTAAGCTGGCTTACGCAGAAGAGAAGCTCGAGAAACAATCACAGAGAATAGTGAGGGAAGCCATGAAAAGTGATTGCGAAGTATGGCTGTCCGGAGTAGCGCTGACACTTGCAGAAATGGAGAAGCTGGATACTTTGCCGTCGAAAATTTATCTGTGTGGAGGCGGCTCGCTGCTTCCAGAAATCAAGGAAGTACTGGAGACACGTGAATGGACTCAGACTTTGCCTTTCCCGAAGAAACCATCGATCGGATTCATAGAACCCAAGATGATTACCAATATCATAGATGAAACTAAAAGCCTGAAAACCCCTATAGATGTGCCTACTATTGCACTTGCAAATATCGGACTTGAGTACGCGGGAGAAGAACAGATTTTGTCCAAATTACTGAAGAAAGTGGTAAGACTTATGCAAATTTAATATTTGATAGCTGTACGAGTATGGCCTTACAAAAAAGAAAAATCAAAGCTTCTCCAGACAATGATGAGAAAGTAAAAAGCAAGAAACCGAAACCCATGAAGAAAATCCTTTATCTAGAAATAGATGATGAGGTAACTTCGGTGTATGACAAACTTGCGAAGCTCAAACACAAGAATATCTATCTGGTGATACCGCAGAGAGCAGTGCTTTTCCATAGCAGCATCAATCTAAAAATTCTGAAACGGAAGGCAGACGATCTGGACAAAAATATATACATAGTCACCAATGATCCCAACGGATTTAATCTCGCAAAACGAATCGGGTTCGAAGTTTTCGATAAACTGGAGGGGCATGGACATCCATCTCTGGTAAGCGGTAAATTCAGAGAAAATGCTGATGGGGAAATCACACCACTGAAGGCTTCCGTAAATAGTCTGAATGAGGACTCCCCTAGCAGAAGAGACGAAAAGAAATTCTCCATATCAGAACTGATCAAAAGAGGGACAAAAGGATTTCAGATATTGCCTAAGAATCTGACATTGAGTAAGAAGGATAAAAGCAGCAAAAAGAAATCCTCTGATAACAGCAATTCACTTGTACTGATCGCTCCAAATAAGAAAGCTTTATTTACTCTTGTGGGAGTAAGTGTGATTATCCTTATGGCTATCTCGTATATTGCATTGCCCGGAGCCACTCTGGTACTGACAGCAAAATCGAATGTCATAGAAGTTCCTAAGAATATAGTCCTTGCCGATCTTGATCGTAATCGAGCAGAACTCGATGCGAGACCCAGCAATATGATTCCGAGCTATAAAATTCAGACCAAGATAGATAAAGTATTTACCTTTCAGGCTACCGGTAAAGACGCTCAAGGTGGTAAGAATGCCACTGGTACTGTGAAGATCAACAATACAAGCGCGACAGAATGGCCACTGGTCGCGAGAACCCGCTTCCAGAGTCCGGAAGGAATTGTCTATCGCTCGAGTCAGCTCGTAACTGTGCCCGGAGGAAGTGTAGATAAGCCTGGAGTGCTGGAGATCCCGGTAACCGCTGATCCTCTCGACGCGTTCGGGCAGACCGCAGGAGATCGCGCTAATCTTAAAGGTGATATCAAATTCTTCCTGCCCGCATTGTCTTCAGAAAATCAGAAAAAAATCTTCGCTGTGGCTGGTGGACCGTTTACAGGCGGAGTCACAAATGTAGTGAAATTTATCAGTAAAGATGACATAACAGCTGCTACTGCGAAAATGAAAGATGAGCTGAAAGCCGCAGAGGAAGCTGAATTGAAAGCAGTGGTGGAGAAGAAGAATCAGGTAAACAATACTCGTCTATCGCTACTTACTGGGAAAGGGCTTCTGGAAAACAGTGAGCCTGTGATAAGCATCCCGCCAAATCTGGAAGGGCAACATCTGGAAACTTTTGATGTGAAAGGCTCTATGGTGGCAAGTGGACTAGCATATGATATGGATGAATTACTGGCCATACTGAAGACAGAAATTCGTATCAAGAAGAATCCTGAGAAGAACTTGGCAAGTATTGATGAAGACTCTCTTACTTATAAAGTAGTAGATAATGACAAGAATGCTCAGAAAGTCGTAATTACCGCTACAATTCAGGGAGTCGAAGAGTTCGAGATATCTCCAAATAAAGAGAATGGTGAAAGACTTGTCAAAAAAATCAAAGAAAGCATTGTCGGCAAAGACATCCGAGAAGCGAGGGATTTTATACAGAATCTTCCTGAAATACAGAATGTAGAAATCAAGAGCTGGCCAGCCTGGGCTCCGACTCTTCCTTCCGTGCCGGATAATATCAAAGTAGAAATCAAACACGGGTAGTTGACTTACGCCCGTACTCATGTTATAAAAACAACTTATTTATTACAATAAGTTGTTTTATGGATATAAATGAATTCAAGGGCTATGACAAGCCGGATTTCGACCATAGAGTCAGAAAATTAATGGAAATTGAGAATATTAGCATGCTTCTGGCGAAGGTCACAGGAATGCTTGTGATAAGCTTTTTCTTTGTGTTTTTCCTAGGAAATTTGGCAAAAGCGCAGGGCACCGATCAGCTTTTCATGGTGCCGATGGTGAATGTGACCCCTACAGGCGCGGCGATATATCAGCCTCAGACCGGTGCTGGCTTGGAAGCTATATCTGGCAGGCAGAATACTCTGAATGACAGCTTAAACAGATTTATGTCACCCGGAAAGTCTGATGCATATGATAGAGGATCTAATTATCGAGCGCCCCAGTATGATGCTTTCGTCACAGGCAGTGCGAGTCAACCTGTCGAACTGCCAGTATCCCCTATCAGTCTTGTAGACGCTGTGAATTTCAAAATCACTAATAATATGCCTGGAAGCTCGGATGGAGCAGTGGGTACTGTAAATACCACTTTTTTGTTTTCTGCTGACATTGCTTCGCAAGGGATAAATAAGATGAATCTCGAATATCGTTGGGATTTCGATGGAGATTCTGTGCCTGACAGCTATTTCTCCAGAATTCAAAGTATATCTCATAGATACGCAGTTGCTGGAGAATATGATGTGAAACTAGAGGTGCTGGATAGAAATGGAAAAGTATATGAAGGCATGAGAAAAGTCACTGTGGTGAACAACGATGCGCCTTTTGCGACTTTCCGAGCAGATAAAGTCAATGTGCCTGTAAATGGCGTGGTAAATTTCGATACTTCTCTCTGCAGCGATAATCAATACAGCAGATACAATCTCAAATATCGTTTCGACTGGGATGGAGATGGGGTATACGATACGAATTCAGAAAGCAAAAACTTCTGGTCACATCAGTATAAGCAGACTGGAAATTACAATGTAATTATGGAGGTGAGTGATCCAGAAGGCGCGCATTCTCAGGCCTCAATCAGCGTGCAAATAGTGGGTGACTCAGCTCCAAATGCTGTAATGTCTATAGTCCGTAAAGGACAGTTTAATTTCCTGTTTGATGCATCCGCGTCTAGCGATGATCATACAGAGAGCGGGGCGCTGCGATATCGCTGGGATTTTAATTATGCTGGTACTGATGACATTGTTTTTGATACTGGCTGGAGTAATTCGGCCAAATACACAGGAAATTATCTAATAGGAGGTAGTAAGAAAATACGCCTTCAGGTGATGGATCAGCAGGGTCAGGTCAGCGAAAGTTATGCCGAGATAGAGGTATCCTGGCCTGAACAGCTGATGAATCAGGCGGTGGGGATGGTCGGGTAGGTCAAAACATTGATATTTCGGCATGAATTAGGTATAATGGTGAGATAAATTATATCGCATAAGTATCTCGAAAATGAAAAACAAAAATATTCTTACGTTGTTGGCGTTGATAGCTGTCACCGGCCTGATGGTGGATCAAGCGGTATTGGCGAATGGACCAGTCGGAGCGCCGCCGGCTAATAATCTCCCTGATGCGGAGTTTAATTCGGTGAAGGGTGGATTTGGTGGAGCTCTACCGGATATTGGAGGGAGTTTCCAGGGAAAAAACTCTGGGGCGGACTTCACTACAACAAATGGAAATGCAATTGAAGCATGGGCAGTTGGCACAGGGAACGGTCTAAAATCACATACGAATAATATTAATGGAGTTGGGGTATTTGGTTATAATGAAGCACTAAATGGAGGCGTTGGAATATATGGTAAGTCTTTTGGAACTGGAGTCGGAGTTACTGGAGAAGCAACCGGGGTTGGGGGGACCGGATTGAAGGGGGTGGCGACTGGATTAAATGCTATTGGAGTAGCCGGGCAAGCTGCGCAAGGATTTGGACTTACTGGTGAAGGAAAATGGGGAGTAATTGCAAAAGGAGATGTGGCAGGAGTCATCGCTGGAACAACTGCTGCAGAAACCACAGCAGTTATTGGATTTAGTACTCTCGGGACAGGAGGATACTTCAAAAACGACCTTACCGAGGTAAAATTGGCGAATTCAGTTACTGGCAATGCGTTGGATGTGATAGGAAAGACCGTTATTACAGGAAAACTTATAACCACTGCAGGAATTGGGGGTATCTATAAGAATATTGGACCTCTTACAAATATTGCTGCCGGTGGCTATGTAGGAGCTTCTGTGTCTTGTCTGAACCCTATCGATAGAGTTTTAAGCTGTGGATTTAAGACCAATGCTAGTACTTTGACTCAGTCTGATCAATATCCAAATTCGAATAATTGTATGGTTTATGTGAAAAACTCAGGAATAGCCGCAGCTACATACAATCCATACGTAATGTGCTTCGCTCCAGATGGAAACTGGTAATATCAGTTAGAAGCATGTTTAATACATAGCTCTCTGGCTGTTGGATCGATTGTGGCTAATTGATCACAAATAGTGGGATCTTTAGTCTTTTGTGATTGTTGAAGGATGATATTTACTTGGCAGTCCTGCTTGAGACCGAAAGTCTGGATGTTCTTACATTTGGTGATATCGAGCGCGGCTATAGCCTGATCTCTTAGTGTTGTTTCTGAGTTTATCAGATCTGTCTGGGCTTTCTGTTTCTGTGCCAAATTCTCGGCAATTTGCTGCTTCAGCTTACACGCTTCCCGGCTCTGTGTGTCGGTAATTGTAGCACAGTCAGTAGCTGGCGATGGTTTTGGTTTGTCAAATTGATCGAGACAGCTTTGTCTGAATGCAGAATCATTGATTTTGATACAATATGATTTGTCATTCAATTGTCTGGCTCCGTCGAAGGCTACCTGATCTACTGGGCTTGGGGTAGATGGAATTGTGGCGGTGCTTGATGTTGGAAGGCCTGTTGCCTCTGTAGGAGTTGTCGTCGAGGCTGAAGTTGTATTCGTCTCAGACTCAGATACTGATGGAGTTGTGACGTCAGGATTCTTAGTCTGCTGTGTGGCTGCAGGCGTCGATGCGCAACCGGAAAGAATTGCGATTCCCAAAGTGACAATCAGTAGTTTTTTCATGTACTTATGTTTATTAGTTTTGTATTTACAATCCCAGCGATTTGCGGATGTCGTCGGCGGCGGACTGGTCGTTGGCTTTCTTGGCGTCGGCCTGGAATTGGGTTTCGAGATCCTGCCAGTCCTGGAAATGGAGCTTGGCCAGCTTCTCCAGCTGAGGGATGTGCTTTTTGGACAGTTGTGAGAATTTGAATTTCTCCTCCTCGAAAATGCGTATCAATTCGTCTATCTGTGACTGCTTAAGCTTAGGAATCGTCTCTATAATTCGCTTCTTCTCATCGCGGCTAAGAGATATAGAACCTGCTAACAGGAATAAGAAGTTTTTCTCATCGAAGTCGAGCGAATGAGCCGGAACCGGGACATTGAGTTTCTCCGGGAGCATCGCTCCAAGCTGGAAATTAGCAGGAGTTGTATCCTCTGGAGCAGGCGCCGGTGCTGGAGTGCCGTCTGCTGGTAGAGGTGACGTACCTGTGTCAGGCACAGGCTGTCCGGATGGCGGAACTGGCTGAGTGGTTGTGTCGTTTTGCGGGTTCTGGTCTTGCATAATGATGAATTATTTTTTACTGGTTGCGGGCTTCAGATATGGATAAATACTTAACATATACATAACCCAAAGTACAGCCGTGACTATTGTATCAAAATATAGATAATTTTGGAAATCCTGAGGCAATTCTATCTGCATTTTCTGCAAATTGGCTATGAGGTGATATGGAGTAAAGACGATAAGGATGAGGAAAAAGAACCATCTATAGTGTCTCGGCTTACATGCAGCGTGGAAGAATAATAGGCAAGCTAATAGAGCGAACACAGCGGCTATCTCAAGAAGGAAAAACGATGAGAAAGAAGTGTCGAACGGTAAAGTGAAAAACGGCTTTATCAGCTTGTAGCTACTGAAAACTCCGATAAAAGCCATCACTGAGAAAGAGAGGTAATAGAGACCGTTTATGAAGTAAGCCATTCGTGCCGGGATAAGCCAGAGGCTATGTCGAGCTGTCTGCTCTATGTGAGAATCAGGCTTAACCCTGGATGGAGACTTGGATTGTGTGGCTGTCTGCGTGGACGTAGCGTTGGTCGAAGAGCGAGAGATGGATTTCTGGATTCGTTGAAGACGGCGCTCCTTGGCTGGTTTGGTCTTACTGAGGCTGACTGATGTGTTTACTCGGAGGTTAGGAGTCGTGGTGGTGAGTCTTTTTTTCATAATTATTTTAAAGTTTTTTTATTTTGAGGATATTTTGCTGCTTTATGCTGCAAAAGGCAATAACAAATATAATTTATGCGATATCTATGGATGGCGGTGTTAACAGTGAAGGACGAGTTCAAGAAATTACTGAACTGGATATTTCCTTTCTACTGTCTGGGATGCGGTAAAGTGGATAATGCCATATGTGAGGAATGTCTGCTTGGGGCGCCGCGGTGCGTGAAGCAAGTTTGCGGTTATTGCAGGGTGGAAGCGGTCGGTGGGAAGACTTGTGAGTTTTGCGTGGAGGGAGGAGCGGCGCTGTCGGGGCTTCTGGTGGCTACTGTGTATACGAAGAAAGGATTGATTGCGCAGGGATTACATAATTTCAAATACAATGGACAGATGGAGTTCGGGGAGGCGTTGGTGGGGTTTCTGGATAAATTTCTGGAACAGGAAGTAACGAAAAGTGCAAAGCGTAAAGCGCAAAGCGGCGGAAATTGTGATGATGATTGTGGAGTGAAGTTGGCTGAGATAATTATTTGCCCTATTCCCCTCTTCCCTGCGAAAGAGCTGGCTAGGGGCTTCAATCAAAGTGAATTCTTCGCGCGAAGGATAAGTCTGGACGGCGAGAGGCTGAATTTACTCAGAAGAGTTTCATATAACCTAGCACAAGCGACTCTGAGCGGTGCGGAGAGACTTGAGAATGTGAAGGGAGTTTTCGAATTTATCCTTGACGCATGCGAAGATTTGCCTGAGAAGGTACTGCTTATAGATGATGTAGCCACCACTCTCGCTACTCTGGAGGAAGCAGCATGGACTCTCAGAAACGCAGGTATAAAGGAGGTGTACGGCCTGGTGCTGGCTCGTGAAGACTTCGAAACCGAGAGGAAAAGATTGTAAATTGCGGCTGAATTGATCTAAGATACTCACCAGACTTAATGAAATACTATGAAAATTGGGATTGACGCTTCCCGCTATAAGATAGACGAGCCGACAGGAGTAGAATGGTATTCTTATCATCTATTGAATGCTTTGCTGCCCATGCTAGGGCGGGATCACCATAATGAGATAACTCTATACTCGCAGCAGCCTCTGGCGATGGAAGAAGATCTGCCTTTCAACGTGAAGAACAAAGTAATTAATCAACCACGACTCTGGACTATGGTAAGATTGTCTCTGGAGATGCTGATTCATCCAGTGGATTTGCTGTTCGTGCCGTCGCATATTCTCCCCCTCTGGCTGCCTCGCAAGACAGTGATCACTATTCACGATATTGCGTTCATTATGCCAGGATTTGAGAAAGCTTATGGCTGGAAAGATAAGCTCCTTCTCTGGTGGAGTACCAGAAGAGCTGTGAAGAAAGCGTATAAAATAATTGTCCCTAGCGAAGCTACTAAGAATGATTTGATAAAAGTATATAATTGTAAGCCTGATAAAATTGCAGTGGTATATCACGGAGGTCCGGACATCACCGGTAAGAACAATCCGCTGTTCACGAAATGGAGTGATGAAGAGAGAAAAGAGATACTTGAGTTAGCACAGCTGAAGGAAACCGATCTCACTATTCTCTATGTGGGACGCCTGGAATTCAAGAAAAATCTGATAAAACTTGTAGAAGGATTTGCGCGTTTCCTGAAGGAATATCCCGACTGGAAGCTGGTATTAGCTGGCAAGAGAGGGGTGGGTTTCGCGGATATATGGCATAAAGTCTGTGAACTAGGACTACAGAAATCGGTAATCATGCCAGGATATGTGACTGAGAGAGAGAAGCTCTTCCTTCTTGAGAAATGCCGAGTATTCGCTTTCCCTTCACGATATGAAGGATTTGGTTTGCCAATTCTTGAGGCTTTCGCTTATCGACGGCCTGTACTTACTTCGAAAGTCAGCTCCATGCCAGAGATAGCCGGAAAGGCTGCCTTCCTGGTAGATCCTGACAAGGCTGAAGAAATAGGAGTGGGGCTAAAAAGGCTTGTAGCTGATGGGATGTATATCTCGCGTCTGATCACCGAAGGAGACAAACAGCTAGCCAAATTCAGCTGGGAGAAGGCAGCAAATGAGACTTATGATATCCTAACGAATTGATTTTCGATTTGACTTTTTACTCGATTGGGCGTATAAATTAGATGTTAAAGTATTATGTAGTAGGCTAATAATTGTGTCCTGCGAAGTGAGCTTTAAATTTATATCTTAATCCTCATAATATATGCAGGGTACAATCAAAAATCTCAACGAGAAAGGCTTCGGCTTTATCATGGTTGAGGGGCAAGAAAAAGATCTTTTCTTCCACGCAAAAGATGTCAGAGAAGCTAGCTTTAATGACCTTAGAAAAGGCATGGCTGTTTCTTTTGACACTGAAGAATCTGACAGAGGTCCTAAAGCGACTAATGTACAGATCGCCGACGCTGCCTAAACTACAGTAAGGTAAACAATTACAAAGTCCTTCCTAACGAAAGTTAAGAAGGACTTTTTGTATAGTATGAAATTTGTAGTAAGATGTCGGCACTATATAATTCAACTATATGAATATTTCACAGATTGGAGTTATGGGTATGGGCGTGATGGGAGCCAATCTAGCCAGGAATTTCGCTTCAAGAGATATTCGGACGGCTGTCTATAATAGGACTTACGATAGAACTACTGAAATGCTGGCTGCTCACGGAAATGATTTCCTGACCGGATATGAGAAACTGGAAGATTTCGTAGCTGCTCTGGAGAAACCAAGACGAATACTGATAATGGTGAAAGCCGGGCCTGCTGTAGACGAGGTGGTAGCGAGCTTGAAGCCGCTTCTGGATAAAGGAGATGTGCTGATAGACTGCGGAAATTCTCTCTTCATGGATACTGTGAGAAGGACCAAAGAGCTGGCAGCGGAGGGATTTAACTTTGTGGGGATGGGAGTATCCGGAGGTGAAGAAGGAGCTCTTCTCGGGCCAAGCATTATGCCTGGTGGAAGCGAAGAATCCTGGATTAGTCTGAAGCCACTATTGGAGAAAATTGCGGCCAAGGATTTCGATGGAGGTGCGTGCGTGGCACATATCGGAGAGGATGGTGCTGGGCATTACGTGAAAATGGTTCATAATGGTATAGAGTACGCGATAATGCAGCTGATCGCTGAAATATACGATTATAGTCGCAAAATCAGTGGAAGGAATGCTGAACAAATAGCTGAGATTTTTGAGAAAATTCAGAAAGGTCCTGCACAGTCATTCCTCAGTGAAATAACTATTCCTGTACTGAAATACGAAGACAAGACCGCTACTCCCCATATAGGTGTAAGAGGAATATTTCTTGTAGATAGAATTCTGGATAAAGCGGCACAGAAAGGCACTGGAGGATGGACTGCCATCGAAGGCTTCAAGGTCGGGACGCCTATACCCGCCATATCAGAGGCTGTAATGGCCAGAGCCATATCTTCATACTCAGATCTGAGATTAAGGCTGACGAAATTGTACAAGGTGCAAATTCGGGAGAATGATGCAGGCGTCGATTGGGAGAAAGTGATGGAATTTGGGATGATCATAGCTTATGCGCAGGGACTACATCTGATAAAAGAAGCTTCTCGAGAATATAAATGGCAAGTAGATCTGGCTGAAGTCTGCAGAATTTGGCAGGGAGGATGCATCATCAGATCTGAATTACTGAAAACTCTGAGAAATGTCATGAAGGAGGAGCCAGGAATAGAGATGCTTCTGGAAAGTCGCAAAATAGTTGAGAGGATAGATGGAGGATTGGCGCAGGAATTTAGAAAATTCACTATAAGTGCGATGGCTGCTGAAATTGCTTTGCCTGTATCCGCTTCTATGCTGACTTATTTTGATGGGATTAAATCTTCTTATTCCCCAGCCAATCTGATACAGGGGCTTAGAGATTTCTTCGGGGCGCATACGTTTGAGCGCACAGATAAACCCGGGGTGTTTCATGATGAATGGAAATAATAAATAATTATGATCGATAGAACACTCAAACAGTTGATATTATTTGGCGCTACCGGGGATTTAGCCTCATTGAAGCTATTCCCGGCGATATACGAGCTGTACTCTCAGCAGCAGTTGAATGATAATTTTCAGCTAATCGGATTCGGGAGGACTGAATTGTCTCTGGATGAATTCAGAAGGCTTTTTAGAAAGAGTGTGGAAGATAGATTCGGAGCGAGTGCGAAGAATCTCGATAAATTACTGAATAATATTTATTATTTCAGTGGACAGTACGACTCTGTCGAATCTTATGAGAAACTCGGAAATTATTGTCTGGAAATAGCCGCAGGAAGCCAAAGCGAAATAGTGGCTTACTGCTCAGTCCCGCCAAGTGTCTTCGGAAATATAGTGGAGAATTTGGCCGAGACACTCAAGAAATCCGCGACTTCACTGAAGATAGTCATCGAGAAACCTTTCGGTGTGGATGAGAAATCAGCGGAAGATCTTTTCAGAATTATTTCCAGACATTTTGAAGAAAAAGATGTATATCTGCTGGATCATTTCCTGGGTAAAAGGCCAATCCAAAGCATTCTCAAACTGCGAATGGAAAACAATGTCATCAATCTGATGATCAAAGGACAGGAAATCGCAGGCATCAAAATTACAGCCTGGGAGAAGGCAGGAGTAGATAAAAG